>NZ_CAJRAM010000062.1 GCF_907164965.1 Coxiella endosymbiont of Ornithodoros maritimus | reverse complement strand
GTGAAGCCGCATATACGTTCTTTTCGTCAAAACTGATTGTTGACAACAACCCTGGGGCCATATACGTATAGACCAAAGCAGAATACGGGAAAATAATGATCTCGTCTATCATCCCCGTATTTCACTGCGCTTCATACGGACTGCCTGACCATGATTAAAAAGTAGACGGAGGAATCTTATTATTGACGCCTTTTGGATTAAAAATAAAATTCAGAGTATAAGTTAACTGGTTTAGATGCTAGGTGAAAAATGTCGTCGTCAACCTCAGCCTTTCCCTCAATTAAAAAGATTTTAGATTGAATTACTCCTCTTTTTAGCGAAAGGGTGACAAACAGCTCTAATCTACATTACGTTGGAGCCGGCGCTTGTCCGTAAATTGAAGAATTTGATGGTTTAGCCAAACGTTCTTTTTCGGAAAAATCTACTACAGCTATACTTTCTTCTGCACTTGAACAAGCGGTGGGTGGGTTGAAGATCAATACTCGTTTTTTCGCCCTGCCATACTACCTTATCTGGAGCGAAGAACAACCTACTTCTTTTAGCAATTTTGCAGAAGATGGGGACTTAGGAGCTTATTGGAAGAATGCCAATGTGGAAAATCTTGCTAGTCTAAAATTTCATCCAAGGTGTCTGGATATACAAATTTTATTTGGTCAGTTAGTCTTTGGTGTGGAAGGCTGCACAAGAATAAACTAGTTCACCATGATTTAAAACCTTTTAACATTCTTCTTCTTGTTTACCCGGGGAGGGTCACCTACGTATTTCTGATATAGAAAATAAAAAAATAACGTCGATTACTCAAATTAAAGAAAGCAAATTTTTTGGTGACAGGTCGGAAGAGGGTGTTATTTTTTTAAAGGGTTAAAGAAAAGATTTTCACCTGCTATTGAGAAGAATGACTATTATCGCGCCCACTTTCTTCCTGACGATCCTTTTATGGTGCTACTTGCTGAAATACAATCGGTCGTGTTTGAACCAGGTGGTTTAGATGTTAAATTAAAGAGAGGCATTAAGACAGCAGAAAGTATCGTTCCTATTTTTAACAATAGGAAATAAATAAAAATCAACTTTTGAACAGCTAAAGAATAAGGTGGAATATTTAAAAAGACTGAAGGATTTAAAAAACCTAAAGATTATCCGCAATTCGAAATCCTCATTTCAACGGTCTGCATGAGATTAGGCCATTCCATTTTAATATTTTCAAATAAAGCCGATAGTTCTTTATTAATGTATTTGGAAACACGCTTATTAAAGAAAGGTGATCCTGTTGCCTTGGGGAAATTAGAAAAAATCCTAGATGCTCTATATGTGTATTTATGCCATCCCAGTTCGGAAACTTATTCAGAATTAAAATCGATGCTGCAAATACAACGGATTTATCCCCAGTCAGAATCCCGGAGCGGAAAATGGCTGAAAGGACTAGACGAACAGAATCCAAACCTTTCTGGAATGAAAGCAGCCTAGCTGCTGTTTTACAACAAACAAACTAGGCTGGGGGAAATAATCAATAAGACATGTAACATGGATATTGCAATGATTGGCTGCTGTAATGGTTACTCGATGAGTTGCCCGTAAAAATGGTTAGTAAACTCGTGCAAAGTAAGCCTGCAAATATAATTACAACAACGCTAGCAAGTGCTTTTCTCATTTGTCGATCCTCCGTGATTGTTTGGTTACACCTGATGTCTAGTTATGTGTATCGTAGTCTAACGTCCTGTAAAACTACAATCTTTTTCTGAGACTAAGGCGAGTTTCCATCCTATCTCAGGGGGTAACAAGGGTAGGGAATTGAAAAAATACCGGCGGTTCTGAGGCCATCCAGATAGCGTTCCTCTTTTTCAGGAATTTCAATCAGTTAATAATTAAAATTATTGTTTTTAATTAAACGAGGGGGGGATCTCCACTTTTTGTGGGAAATAGCTTACGGCTCTTTTGGAACTTGGCTGCCCGGCTGGAATTGGATTAGGAGCTGAAAAATAGACGCACCAAATCATTAATAGTCGCTTGGAGCATCAGGAAGATAAGAAATATCATGCCGATAGTCAAAGCAATTAATTGAATGCGTTCCGGGACGGGACGGCGGAAGAGGCCTTCAATTACTTGAAATAAAAGGTGCCCTCCATCTAAGCCAGGGATGGGTAGCAAATTAATAAACCCAATGGTTAGATTGATGAATCCAATAAACTCTAAATACATTTGCAAGCCCGCTTGCGTCGCTTTACCCGCCGCTTGAAATACTGTAATTGGCCCCCCTAATGTGTGAATGGAGACTTTGCCAATAACCATCTTGGCCATAACAATTAAATTGAAGGTGAAGAGACGCCAGCTTTGTTCCACAGCAGGTAGCCAGGCGCTCCATACCGTGTATTTCTCTTGATAAGTAAAGTGGGGCGGCCACTGCGGGGGACGCGACAGTATGCCTAAATAAAAACCTAGAGCTTTCCCGTCTTCTTTCGTTGTAGCCACTTTTAGTGGAATTCTACGAGCTTTATGATCGCGTATAATTGTTAATTGAATTTCTTCATTGGGTTTATTGTGAACTATGTTGACGATTTGTAGCCAATCCTTAATTGGTTGCCCGTTGATAGCCACGATTCGATCGCCCGATTGTAATTTTATCTTTTCAGCCGGGGAATCTTTAGCAATAGATGCTACTACAGGAGGGACTTTTGGCTGATAAGGTGTTAGGCCCAAACTTTTGAAAACATCAGGACTACGACGGTCCAGCACCCATGTAGAGAGATCCATCTCGTGAGCTTCCAATCGATCAGAATACAGCGGCTTGACTTTCAGTTCCATTTTAGAGTGGTCACCCATGCGTTTAATAGTGGCCATCAACGCTTGCTGCCAGTTCTTAACGCGTGTTTGGTCTATTTGAATTAATTCGTCGCCGGCTTTCACGCCGGCTTGTGCTGCAATCGAGTGAGGAATTACTCTGCCAATAACAGGCCGCGTATGAGTAACACCCATCAAGTAAACGCCCCAAAAGGCGATAATTGCCAGCAAAAGGTTAGTGAAAGGACCGGCAAAGACGACCATCATTCTCACTAGTAAGGGTTTTTGATTATAAGCGCGGTGAGCATCCTTGGGGGCGGTGGCTTCTTCACCTTCGCCGAGCATTTTGACATAACCGCCGAGTGGTAACATAGCGAGAACGTACTCTGACCCGCTTTTATCTTTCCATCGCCACAATACCTTGCCGAAACCAATAGAAAAACGCAATACTTTAATACCACAGGCCCGGGCGACGACAAAATGCCCCAATTCATGCAAAATGATGATACCGAAAATGGCTATAATGGCGCCGATAATAGCAACAGCTAGGCTCATAGAGCACCTATTGTGCCCCCCTCGAGGTAAAGTTGTCCAGCTTATGAGAAAAAATTGAGGTAATGGCATTATTAGCACGATGTTAGAAAAAGCGGAAGAATGGTTAGTTACTACTGAACCCCAGCAGAACACAGATTTGCTGAAGCGGGCTTCTATGCTTGCTGAAAAATTAGCTTCAACTTATGAAACGCCCGCTCACGAAGTATTAATAGAAAAGGGTTTGACGATTGCCTCGTTGTTACAACCCTTGCGCTGTAGCAGCGAAACGTTAGCTGCTGCTTTATTGTATCCTACCATTGCCCAATCTGACATTTCGCAGGAAGCGCTTACCGATCGAATCGGCAAATCAGTCGCCAAATTATTGATGGGTACAAAACGTATGGAAACGATCGATGATATGCTCATACGTACCAGTGGATTTTCTCAACAACAAAATTTTGTTGATAACTTGCGAAAAATGTTGTTGGTGATGGTAGACGATGTTCGCATTGTTTTAATTAAATTATCCGAACGGCTGACCACTCTGCGTTATTCGCTCCATCAGCCCATCTCAGAGCAAAAAGATATCGCGCAAAAAATAATGGACCTTTATGTCCCTTTAGCGAACCGTTTGGGTGTGGGTCAGTTTAAATGGCAGATGGAAGATTGGGCTTTTCGTTATCTCAATCCAAATGAGTACAGCCTAATTTCTAAATCGTTAAACATGCGTCGGGTTGAGCGGGAAAAATATATCGAAAGATTGATTGAGTATTTAGAAGGCATATTCCGCGAAAGCGATATTGAAAAATATAATATTTCTGGGCGGGCGAAACATATTTACAGTATTTTTCGAAAAATTCAACGCAAGCAAGTGGATTTTAGTGAAATCTACGATACCAGCGCCGTTCGCATTTTGGTTTCTAGCTTAGAGGATTGTTATACCGCGTTAAGTATTGTTCATGCGCTCTGGGAACCTATCGCGAAAGAATTCGATGATTATATTGCGAAACCTAAAGACAATGGGTATCGATCCATTCATACCGCTGTTATCGGTCCAGAGGGGCACAATGTTGAAATTCAAATTAGAACTTATGGAATGCACGAAGAAGCTGAATTAGGGGTCGCGGCCCACTGGAAATATAAAGAAGGTAAAAAGGTGGCTTCGGATTATGAGGAAAAAATAAACTGGCTTCGCGAAGTGATGGATTGGCAAAAGGAGATCAGTCCGGATGTCAAATGGCGTCAAATATTTGAAGATCATATTTACGTTTTTACACCCAACGGAGGTGTTATTGATCTTGAAGCTGAAGCGACGCCTCTTGATTTTGCGTATCGCATCCACACGGAAATAGGGCACCGCTGTCGTGGTGCTCGAGTGAATGGCAAAATGGTCCCTTTGACGCTTACTTTAAAAACGGGGGATTGTGTCGAGATTTTAATGGCAAAAGAAAGCAATCCCAGTCGAGATTGGTTAACGTTAGGCTATTTAAAAACCCGTCAGGCACAAAACAAAGTTCGCCATTGGTTTCGTAAAAAAGACAGAGAAAAGCAAGCAGCAGTTGGAGAATCCATTTGGGAAAAAACCTATAGCAAAGCGGGTTTATTAAAAAACGATCTTAATCAAATTTATTCAGCCTTTAATTTTAGTTCCGTAACAGATTTATTGGCGGCTATAGGTTCAGGCGATATTGGTATTCAAACCATTTTAAATCGGTTGCGTGCCGTAAAAATTGGCGACAAAAAAACACCTCTGGAACATCCCGTTCGTGGAATAGCCTCGGTTTCGCCCAAAGCAGGCGCCTTTGTTAGTATAGAAGGGGTAGGGAATTTACTTACCCAACTAGCCCGTTGTTGTCAGCCAATACCCGGTGATCCCATTATTGGTTATATAACCAAGGGTCGTGGCATCACCATTCACCATCAAGCGTGTGTTAATATTCAACAAGCCATCAAATATCGGACCCAGCGAGTGACGACCGTTCAATGGGGAGATTCTTTTCCTCAACAATACCCAGTCGATATCGATATCGTCGCTCACGATCGCGCTGGCGTTATTCGTGACATCAGCAATTGTATTGCTGATGAAAAAGTAGCTATTTTGGGATTAAATAGCCAGGTGGATAAACTCGAAAACCGACATTACATTCATCTCACCATTGAAATTAAAAATTTAGAAGCGCTTAAGAAAATTATTAAACGTTTGAAACAGTTGCCCGATATTCTTTTTCTAAAAAGAAGACGTTAATGTTATTCAACAACTCGTCATCCCCGTAGACACCTAATATATGAGTTTATCTTTTTTCTTATCCCACGCTTCAAACAAAGGCAAAGCCTCTTCGCGCAAGCACTGCACCATAACTAAATCACGTTGGGATAGAGGTTTGCGCATTTGTTCGTAACAATAAGCGTCCTTGAAACCGATATTCTCAGCGTCTTTTTTAGTTAAAGAAAAAATGATTTTATCGATCCGAGCCCAATAACAAGCTCCCAAACACATGGGACAAGGCTCACAATTAACGTATAAATAGCATCCCGTTAAATCAAACGTATTGAGTTTTTGACAAGCTTCTCGGATAGTGACGATTTCGCTATGCGCGGTTGGGTCATTTGAAATGGTCACACGATTGACACCTTTGGCAATAATTTTGGAATCGCGGACAATAAGAGATCCAAACGGTCCGCCTAAATTATGCGAAATAGAATTTTTGACTAAGTCAAAAACTTTATGCAAAAATTGTTTATCATTATTTTCTTTCATAAACAGCTCACTTGATTAATCAGTTTTTCGATTTTTAATTGAGACTCTTGATATTTACTTTGTAGTTCAGAATCAGCAACAATACCGCCACCGCCATAGCAATGTATTCGGTTGCGATCACAAATTAAGGTGCGAATCATAATATTGCAATCGAAATCGCCGCTGATATCGAGGTAACCCAGCGCACCACAATAAACGGAACGGTGATGCGTTTCGAGACTTTCAATAATTTGCATTGAGCTCAATTTAGGCGCGCCTGTGATAGAGCCGCCGGGAAAGCAATGCCGCAATAAATCAAGCGCATCTTGATTATCCTGCAAATGTCCTGTAATGGTGCTAACGAGATGATGGACATTGGGGAAACTTTCGAGCGCAACTAATTTAGACACACGAATAGAATTAGGTTTGTAGCATTTTGACAGATCATTTCGTAATAAATCGACAATCATTAAATTTTCAGAACGGTCTTTTTCACTATTTAATAAACCTTCTGCTGACCGCCGGTTTTCAAATGGATCTTTAAATCGAGGCGCGGTGCCTTTAATGGGTTTTGTTTCCACTTGGTTTTTTTCTACTCACAAAAACCGTTCTGGAGAAAAGCTTAAAATTGCCCGCTGATTGACGAGGTTAAAGTACGCCGAAAAGGGAGTAGGGTGCGTTTGTCGCAGATGTCGATAGGCGTATACCAAGGTGAACCTTGATACCTGGCACTAAAACGCTGGCAAAGATTTACTTGA
Source organism: Coxiella endosymbiont of Ornithodoros maritimus (assembly GCF_907164965.1). Taxonomy (GTDB): domain Bacteria; phylum Pseudomonadota; class Gammaproteobacteria; order Coxiellales; family Coxiellaceae; genus Coxiella. The sequence goes on along the minus strand of NZ_CAJRAM010000062.1, from coordinate 1,478 downwards.
TAGCAATCGCCTTGTCTCAAGTGGTGTTGGATTTTTTTAAAGGTAGAGGCGTAATCGTCGTGGGTCATGTTGGAATGAAAATCGTTAAGCAGGTGGAAGGAGTCAATGTGTGCTGGCATAATTAATTGCGTTTGGATATAGCGTAACTGTTCATCCGAAAGTGTGATTACCCATGTTTTTTGCTCATGATGGTCGATGACTAAGCTCCAATCGTATATCCCTATGATCGGTGAAGGAAGCGTAATATCGTTTTTAGTTTGTGCTTTTAAGGGAAAATAATGTCGCGCTAAATCGTAACCTAAATACCCAATAGCGCCGATTTTTAAAGGTAAATGCGAAACTGACAAAGGAATTTGTACTGTCGATTTTAATTCGTGTAAAGCAGCGCAAACTTGAATAAATATATCGTCGATAATAGTTTTACGCGACTGTGCTGTTATGACGTGGTAACGCTCGCAACCATCTAAAAAAACAGCATAAGGCAAATATGCAAAATGCGAAAAACATTCAGCACCATCCTCAAAATAAGGCAGCTCGATAATCTTTGCTTTCATGGCGCTTATGATAACACCAAATTATAATATTTCATCGCCCCAACCTCCTCATATTTGCGAAAAGGCATAAACTTGCGCTCTTTAACTTAACAGCCTATGATGATATCATATAGCTCATTTTTCCGCGTGTGGAAGGGGAGTGAAGGGGGAAAATAATTTTGCGACAAATAGTAATTATATTAAGCGCTTTGTTATTAATGGGTTGTGCTGCAGGGCCTGAACAATTGGGGTTTTCAAGGCAACAGTGGCAAGGAATGAGTGAAAAAGAGCGCCAGCAAATGCGCATTGTCTATCAAGAAATCCAAAAATCGCTTGCCGCTCAAAAACTTATTTACAACGGGCCCGACATCCAAGTGATTATCGAAGGCGGGATGGCAATGATGCCGCCCTTTTTACAACCCTACGATTTTGGAGCAGCCCAGTTTCAGATTCAGCCGGGAAGATGCCGACGTGTCCGGCTAACCAGTTGGGAACAAATCCATTCGGTTGATCTTTCCGCTTGTTATGATGGGCTGACTTTAAGTCTAGACCCTAGCCGCTACGACCCCATGAAAAGCAAAGGGACATTATTGCTAACGTATAACCCTCTTTGGAAACGGGGTTTTACCTATAGAGGACTTTCCAGCTCGGGCTATGTTCGACTGAAAAATACAAACATAACTGTTAAAACAATTTAGCGAGGATAGAGGATGCGATTAGAAGTGTAGGTTTTCAACAAGTAACCTAATGAAAAGTGCCCCTCCTTAAAGAGGGCGTTATAATGCGCCAACATAGAGTTTCTATTTTTAAAAAAAGGAGCAGGGCCATGAAAGATATTAAAATACTTGGTGTTGGTATTTATTGCAAAAGGGGTTTTTCAACTGTGTGGGATTGATGAGTGGGGTAAGGTGATCCACACGAGAGGGGTTAGGCGCTCAATATGTG
>NZ_CAJRAM010000061.1 GCF_907164965.1 Coxiella endosymbiont of Ornithodoros maritimus | reverse complement strand
GTGAAGCCGCATATACGTTCTTTTCGTCAAAACTGATTGTTGACAACAACCCTGGGGCCATATACGTATAGACCAAAGCAGAATACGGGAAAATAATGATCTCGTCTATCATCCCCGTATTTCACTGCGCTTCATACAGGCTATTTGTTGAAAACCTATACTTTTAATCGCACCCAAAACCTACACTTCTAATCGCACCCGAGTATAGAAGATGCCCATAGTCCTAGCACTTGAAATGGCCACCGCGGCCTGCTCGGCCGCTTTGTGGCTAAATGGAAACATTGAATTGCAGTTTGAAATAGCGCCGCAACGACATTCAGACATTATTCTGGGTATGATCGACGCTTTGCTGAATAAAACTCAAATTGAGTTAAAGCACGTCGATACCATCGCTTTTGGCAGCGGACCGGGGAGTTTTATGGGAGTGCGCATTGCTGCAGGTGTTGCACAAGGCCTCGCATTTGGCATCGATCGGCCGGTTATTCCTGTTTCAACTTTGCAAGTGTTAGCGCAAGCAGCTTATCAAAAAAAGAAAAGCGAATACATATTAGCAGGTTGGGATGCCCGAATGAATTCAATCTATTGGGGAGCCTATCAAGTGGATAGCTACGGCATTATGCAGCCAATTATTTTGGACCAAGTGAGTAACCCTACTGACATTAATTGGCCGGATAAGGATTGGTTAGCAGCAGGAAATGCCTGGAGCATTTATCAATCCTTTCTTAAAAAATCCATGCCAAAAATGGATGCAGATATTTATCCTGACGCTGCCTCTTTGGCCCTCATTGCTAATCAAAAATATTTAAAAGGCGAAGTT
>NZ_CAJRAM010000060.1 GCF_907164965.1 Coxiella endosymbiont of Ornithodoros maritimus | reverse complement strand
TGACGCTGCCTCTTTGGCCCTCATTGCTAATCAAAAATATTTAAAAGGCGAAGTTGTAGCCCCCGAAAAAAGCGAACCCACCTACATTCGCGACAAGGTAGTCCAAGCTTCTTTCACAAATAAAAATTAATATCTCTAGTTATTTACACTAATTCAATTGCTTATCAGCTAATATTCTATCAAATTATTAAGATAAATTTAATTTTTTTATAATGTAAGCATTATATACTAAATTAAATAATTCAATCTTAATTTTTTAAAAACATGAGGGAGATAAAATGCCTGAGAAAACGGAGACCTTTACTATACTTAAAACTTTAATAGATGATAATTATCAACTTGAGAAAGAATTAGGCTCATTAATTAAAAAAGCAGATAAAGAACTGCCCCCAGCAGAAATTTTAAACCCAGCTTATGAAAAAGAAATTCTTAAATTTGTAGAAGAAATAAACACAGAAACGCCGTCATTGGAGTCAGTTAAATTAGCGATTCAGGAGTTTGTTTTATTAAGAAAAATATCCTCTCTTATTTCGAAATTCTATTTTTATCAAGTTAGATCATATCAAGCTCAATTAGAAAATTTTGTAGTGCTTATCAAGCTGAAAAACCGGCTTCTGATAAATAATTTAGTAAAACTTTTGGAAGTGTCGTCGTAAAGGATGTGGAACTTGAAACCATAGCATCAGTATTTCTAAATCAGTATCTGCCTGCTACCGCTTCAGCTACTTTTTCTACAATTACAATGACTTATTTGAAGTTAAAGGGAATAAAAGTTGAAGACATTAGAAGATCGATTAAAGAGAATGAAATTGATTATTTGGACAGCGCTTTTAAGGCGTATCAAGAAAAAATTTCAAGTGGATTAAAAGACAAAGTTAATCCCGCAATGGAAATACGAGAAATCGAAGACACAGACTCTTTAGATGGATCTTTTGATGAATTTTTCGATGCGAGCGATAAAGAAACAGCTAATGCCAGTGAGTTCGGGAAAAAGAGTCTCTTTTCTCTATTAGTTGAATGGTTGAAAATATTACTCCTGCTACCAATCAATAAATTGTTTGATAATTGTAAAAATAATGCTGTCCCCAAGGAAAAAAATAATCAAGCTTTCTTTGTAAAGCCTACCAAGTACAGGTTACCAATTGAAAATGAATCTTCCAGAAATTCGACTTGGATTCGTTACATTGCAAAAATTTAGGTTGTATAAAAGACGTGCGAATTCTCGAATTAAATGGAAAATGCGCAATCAATCTTTTCTTTGCTGAAACAGCAATTCTGCCCATGTAAAATCAAGGGCATTGTAAAACAGCAATTCCAAGTAACCCGTATGAAGCCGTAGCGGAATACAGGTTACTCACCCAGATCAACGCTTTGGTGATGCTGTGGGGTTGCTGAAGGTACTGTGATGCTCTAATGGAGAATCTGGAATTGACCGCCTCAATGCACTTCTCACTTGCAAGAGAGTCGATAAAGGATTATCTGAATTTACAATCTTTAAAACTACTAGAACTGCTTTATATTGTTCCAGGTAAGAGTTTTCAAACGATTTTAATTAAAGGTGCTCAACTTTTTTTCACCTTCTTGCGTGATCTTCCATACATAAAAATAGAGTGATAAAAGCACACGTGCCCACCCCCTCTGCGATTAAAATTTGGCTCGGCATTTTTATTTCACTTTGATGGGCAGCAGTAATGACTCCAGCCCCCCAGCATCATACTAACAAAAAGGTACAAAACCACTGAACAAATTAACCTTTTTGCCGACTTAATTATTTTAAGCTCTATCATTTCTTCCAAGGTCGTTCTTGCTTCCTGCATTATTTTTGTTTTCTCTTCTTTTTTGAGTCTTTGGCAGTCTTTATAAAAGTCCCCAGAATATAAACCTATGATTAACTGGGATCACACATTGCGGCCAAGCATTGCAAATTTTACTTTGTCTTTTAAATCAAGAAATGGAACTACTACTTCTTCAAAGGTGCCCGTTGGCGTGTGTTCGAAATTTTTTATACAATCAGAGTCTTTAGGGAAATTAGCTTCAGACCAAAAACACCAGCGGTGAATTTCATAATAGGCAGGAAAATCCTTAGCAAGATCCTTCTGCTATGGCAAATTTAAGCTGTTAATAAAGTAAGGTGAATCCGCTGTGTTTGAAAAGGAAAAATTTCCTTATCTTCATTTTGACTAATCTGCAAAACGACTGAAGTAGGTCAGTGCTTCCTCATCAAGCGTCTTCGCCTCATCCATTGCATCTCCCCTGCGATTGGCTGGAGTAGGAGCAGCATCGATATTTTATAGAGTAATGATTACCGGTATCTTTCTTCTCTTTTTTATACTCGTTTAAAAGATTTTCTGTTAATTCGCGTCGCATAAATACACCATTCAAAAAATTAAAATT
>NZ_CAJRAM010000059.1 GCF_907164965.1 Coxiella endosymbiont of Ornithodoros maritimus | reverse complement strand
AAAGATTTTCTGTTAATTCGCGTCGCATAAATACACCATTCAAAAAATTAAAATTACGTAATTATAAGGGCATAATATTAAATCACAATTTTAAGCGAAAGGTTTTCGTTAGACGAGCAAAGGACAAAAGACCTCACCCCCAACCTTATAACCACCCGTGACTACGCTACTATTCGGGAAATACTGGAGGCTCACAGGGATCGCCGGTCCAACGGTCAGAGCTTTGCCAATTTACTCTTGGCTATCACTTACCACCATACGCAATGGCACCTTCTCTTAGGAAGTTTAGCTGCTCAATTGTAGGATGCTATTGCTCAAAACGTTGAACGGCTCAATCCCCAAGGAATTACCAACACTTGTGGGGCGTTAGTCGCGATCTGGGTGGGTTGGGGAAAGTTGGAAACCCAAGAATTAAATGATTGTTTACTTGACGCTGTGCGTTATAACGCTGAACAATTCAATTCCCAACAAATTGCCAACACGTTATGAGCCTTAACGATGATGGGGCTGAACCGGGGATACTTTGAAGGAGCAACGAGTAGATCGCTTATTGTTAAACGCCATTGACCAGAGTGCAAAACAATTTTCGTTGGAAGAAAGTATGTAAATCATGTGGAGTACTCGTTGGTTTGAAATCCGCCCACCACCTGAAATTCTTTTGAAAATCTCTAACATGAAGCCGCCCCGCTCCTCCGATTTACATCGGCAGGTCACCTCAGCCCTATCCGCACAGATCAATGGGGAGGTACCCATCAAAGATGTTATTGAAGGATAAGGAGTTCTCGATGAAAGACATCAGCGGGTTAGTAACT
>NZ_CAJRAM010000058.1 GCF_907164965.1 Coxiella endosymbiont of Ornithodoros maritimus | reverse complement strand
ACCCCTATAATCAATTGCTTCAATTAAAACAAACCTTTCCATTAATTCCGCCTGCCCAGAAGATAAATTCATCGCTTTCCTTCGTGTACGGAGAGAGTCTAACAAGGCAAATATCTTTTAATTTTTTTTAAGGCTTCTGTGATGGTGCACTCATAGTATTGCCGCAAGTGGTAAATATAAAAACTTAAAAACCCGTTATCCCGCAGACGAGGACCCAGCGTACGCAGCGCGTCTTCGGCGCGCCTGGATTCCGCTTCCGAGGGAATGATGAAGCCTAAAATGAAGGGGTATCTTAGAAATGAAAAAATGCTCATTGATTGTAGGCAGCTGCTTGTTGTTTTTGAAGTTATCAAGCAGTTTCGCTGCTTCCAAGCCAGCTGCGCTTTCGGCAGGTGGTATGCAAGAAGTTGTAGCGACGTTACAGCAGCAGATCCAGCAGGTCCAAGATAGCGTGCCTAAGCAAATTAAGGCGAAAACCGATGCGACGCAGAAAAAAATTATTCAATTGCAATAAGCGATGCAAAAATAGATAACTGTTTTGCAACAGCAAATTCAACAAGTGCAAACACAGTTAAATGATGAAATTAAACATTTCCAAAAGGAAATTCACGAAGTCGAAATGATTAAATAATTTTGAATAAATAGGTAAAGCTAACTGGAATTCTTGATTGACATTTTCGATGTATTCTAACGAATGTTTAGCATCTTTTGATGAAGGGTTAAGTGATAGAGCGCGGCGAGAACATTCTGATGCCTTGTTTTTGTCGTTATTTTCCAAATAAGAAAATGCTAGATTATAAACCGACTCATGGTGTTCACCAAAAAAACGCTGGGATTGTTCGTAATAATGGATTGTGCGGGGCCAGATTCTCAATGAGCGGAAAAATAAAGCAATATATCAAAAAAGTTATCGTGGGCATTGGGGAGGAAATAAAAATTATTTGCATTTTTTCAATGTTAAGATGTAAGTAGCCTGCCGTTGTTTGATCAGCCGTTTTAAGTTTGTCATGACATGAATGGGGCGCGGTATAGCTTTTTAAATACGGGTCCCAACGGCTTTTAAATTGACGCAAGACAATAATGTCTACACCGACAGCCTGTCACAAACTTCACCAATTTGGAATTGCATCGTAAAGTAATTCGCGGTGCTAAAACCCTCTATATGTTCTGGGAGGGTCCGTCGCGTTTTTGGCATCTCATTTGATGAAAACCTGCTATAATAGACTGAAGTCTTAATTCCTTTTCTAGGAGATTGAAAAAAAGCCTCTCTCCCAAGCGTTCAAAAAACATGGCAATTGCATGCATATTAACTGTCATCTAAAAACTACCGTGAAAAACAAATTTTGGGTAATTAGAGAGCATTAATTCATCGAGGGTGCAATAGCTTTTATCAGTCAAAATTAAAGAAATACGATTTTGGCTAAGGGCCATCAATTTTTGCAGTAACTGCAATGCAAAGATGGGCAAAGTAAATAATCTTTTGTTAATAATTTATTTATAGGACATTAGAGCGCCGTCGATACCAGCATTGTTGTAATAATTATCGCCGATCCGATGGTTGGTGTAATTGAGATTCACTTTTCCATGCCCAATACTTCCCCGTCTTGAGTATTCCTTTTTCTAGTCGTAACCGTTAATAGCGTATTCATGCAATTGTTTATTTTTCACATAAAAATAATCTTGCATGACCGTATCGAAAATATAATTGGCAATGACTACTAGAGGATTGGTTAGAGGGTCACTGTTATCCTTACGAAGGGGGATATCTTTGTCTTTTTCAATATCAAATAATACAAAATCCAATACGCCGCGTTGTACATAAGGTGTTAAAGCAGGATGATTTAACCAAAAATCCAAACTGTTGCGGGAAAAATGCTCACCACATATTTAAGCGATCGTCTTCATGCCCGCTTCATCCAAGAGCTCATACAAGCGTTTTATCGTATAAAAGCTAAATCGACCGGGCCCCGCCCCTAGTTCAAGAACGTAAAAAGGGGATTGAGCCGACTGAGGATGTTGCTTAATCCAGTCTTGGATAAAGCTAAAAATTAGTTCCGCATAAACATTAGTGATAAAAGGATTGCAAGTTATGTAAAAAGGTACTTGGTTAGCAAACGCCTGAGGGCTTTGCTCATAATAGTATTCTCGTTGGAAGTTCCATAAAAGGGATTGAGACATCCGCGTTTTTTCTTCGAGAATTAGAGTGTCGCTGCTATTTATGAAGACAATATAGCCTTAAAAAAAAATTAAGATAGTCTTAAATAATAATCTAATTCATCGAGTAATCGGAGCTGCTCCTGATCTAAGCTTTTTCCTTGTTTTAAAGACTCAATTTGATTGAAGGCTGTTTCTCGGCTTAATCGGCGCTCGCCCCGGTAATCACAAAGATCAAGGAAGCGAGCTTGAGTTTCCGCTGGGAGATAATCGGGATAATGTCGCTCAATTAAGCGGAAGGCTTGAATACGGCGGATAGGATTTGGAAATTCCAAAGCGATTTTTTCCTTTTCAGCTGGCGGAGCTAGATGGAAGCGTTGGGATAAAAAATCTTCATAAGGGGTTGGAAAACCAACTTCGTACAAAGCGGCATCGGGATCGAGATTGGGAACTTTTGGATAAGTGAAATTTTGGTAGTAGTCACAAATATGATGGAAAAGTTGGCTATGGATCTCTAACCATTTTTTGCTTTCTGTAGCAAGCTGCAATCGCTCTTCGGACAGACGTAAATAGCGATCGGAAGCGGGTAAGACAATCGGCTGTTCTCCCATTCGTTTTCGAATAGCGTAAGTGGTTTGTGGGATGCTATCCACGGTGCTCGATAACAACTCCTCGCAGTCCAGACGAAGCCAAAAACATTGATTTTTATAATGGTTATGCTGTCCAAGATAAATAACGGGTGCTTGATAAGCCAATTGAGCGCTAAAAATCCCTTGGATTAATACTCCTTCAGGATGAGAGCCAAAACTTGATTGAATACCGATAGGTAATTGTGATATTCGTTGGGTTTCTGTTTTTTTATCAAAATAACCGATCACATAACGCCACATCGTTTTTTGATTCATTAATAACCTCGCTAGCGCAACGCTAGCCTCAACGTCCACCATAGCATTATGCGCTTGTCCTTTGGCTAATTGATTCGCTTTTAATAGATTTTCGAGTTTTAAGTCGAATGGATCTGGCCAATTTAAAGCGTTGGGCTTGAATAGATAATATAAAATCGTTAGGGGATAAAGGTCCATTCGTGTGCAAAAATTATCATATTGATGCGTATAAGGAGGAAGTAAATTTCTATAAAAAGAAAAGCGTAAGAATTCATCGTCAAAACCAAGGGTATTATACCCCACACTAACCGTGCCGGGCGTATTAACTAATTGATGAATTTCTCGAATCGCTTCAATTTCAACTTTTCCCGAAAGCATTTGATCAATACTAAAACGGTGAGTGATCATTGCTTCAGGGGAAGGGATGACGTCGGGATTAAGTCGAATCAAAATTTCGTGACGATTTAATTCATTTAACGCTTCATCGGTGCGGATGCCGGCGAACTGAATAATTTGATCAAAACATTTATTTAGCCCAGTGGTTTCCAGGTCATAAAATAAATAAGTTTTTCGGTGTTTACTCAAAATAAATAGTCACTTTTTTAATAATATCGAGATTAGCCGCGTTGCGGTATTGTTGTTCTAACGATAGCTTATCATCCGCTAATGCAGTTAGTGGCAAATAAATTTCAACATCTAATTTACAATTAAGGTAATGCAAAACCGTGCGACGGATGTCGGTGAAACCCGGTAAATGTTTCCAACGGTCATGTAATAAGTGAAGAATAGCCTGACGGCTGGGTAGCGTCGCTGACAGCATAGAGGTGGCATCATTTTCGGGATCAATATGGACGGTCACGTCGGCCACGTGCTCAACACTTTTTAACAACGTAAGACGAACTTGTTCACCGACATAATGTCCTTCCGATACGCTAATATCAGGAGCCACTTGAATATGTACGTCCAGAAAAATATTGCCCCCATGATAACGTGTTCGTAACTGATGAATAGAAAGCACGTCCGGCACGCTGGAAATCGTTTCGGTTATTTTTTTGAACGTATCATCATCAACGGCGGTGTCAATTAATTCTTTACCATTGTTCCAGATCATTTTAATTCCCATCCGTAGGATTAAAACGGCTATAATAAAAGCGCCAATGGCATCAAGGTAAGTGATGCCAAAACGATTTCCAATGACGCTGATTAAAACGATTAATGAAACAAGCGAATCGCTGTGGTGATGCCAAGCGTTGGTGCGTAACAAATCAGAATTAATTTGGTTTCCTTTGGCGAGGGTATAACGAAATAAACCCTCATTGGCGATGATAGAAATAACGGCTATAATAATGACGGGGAAAGTTGGTAAAGGTAAATGAGCATGATGGATAAGATGTTCAAAGGTATCAAACGCAATGCCGATAACCACGAAGATTAAAATGACGGCGATAATAATAGAGCCGATGGTCTCAATGCGCCGATGCCCGTAAGGGTGCTCTTTATCGGGTGATTGAGCTCCCATGCGCCCCGTGACCATTACCAACCCGTCCGTAAGGAGATCTGATAAGGAATGGACTCCGTCGGCAATAAGCGCTTGCGAGTACCCGGAAATACCCACCACGATTTTGAATAAAGCCAGAAGCGCGTTCACCACAGCGCTGACAAGGGAAACATTAAAAATGGTAGAAAGACGGCTTTTGCTCTGTAAGGCAGTCATTTTTAAACATCTACGGTCGCATTGCGAAATAGGACGAGTATGGTACTATATCCACCTTGTTTAATAAAGTTTTAGTGTGCGTCTGGATGTGATTAAAAGTGTAGGTTTTCAATAACTAGCCCGTATGAGCGAAACGAAATACAGGGACGATAGAAGGCATCATTGTTTTCCCGTATTTCGTTTCACTCATACGGGCTAGTTAGCCGAGTAACAATTGGCTGGCGCTTGGGAAACACAAATGCTAAAGATCAGTCGACTTGCTGACTATGCGACAACCGTGATGACAACTCTGCCCTCTAGCAAAGCAGAGCGTTACAGCGCCGCACAAATTGCGCGAAAGACACCGTTGTCCGCCGCGACGGTTAGTAAAGTTCTAAAGCTCTTAAGCGAAGGTAAATTAGTAAATTCCGAGCGGGAAGTGAACGGCGGGTATCAACTGGCGCGCTCGCCAGAGACCATCAGTATTGCTGATATCATCACCGCCGTCGATGGCAAACCAGCGATGACGAAATGCAGTCGCGGTGCCAATCGATGCGAACACAACGCGGTGTGTGGTGTGCGAGAAAACTGGCGGCTCATTAACACCCTTATATTTGATGTGCTAGATAGTTTAAATCTGGCCGATATGCAAAAGCCATTGTTGAAACGAATCAGTATTTGCAAATGCAGGCACTGCCGCTGTGAGAAAAAAAATGTCTAATCAAGGTTATTTAGAAACAATCGTTAACAAAACATACGAACATGGTTTTATTACGGACATTGAAACCGATGTCATTGCTCCTGGTTTAAACGAGGAAGTCATCCGTCTGATCTCAGCCAAAAAGAATGAGCCTAGTTTCATGCTGGATTGGCGCTTAAAAGCGTACCGTCACTGGGTGACTTTAGAAGCCCCCCAATGGGCGCATGTCTGTTTTAATCCGATCGACTACCAAGCGATCAGTTACTACGCGGCGCCAAAGTCAAAAAAGAAACCTAAGAGCTTAGAGGAAGTCGACCCAAAATTGCTAGAGACTTACACGAAACTAGGAATCCCTTTATACGAACAACAACGATTAGCTGGAGTGGCTGTCGACGCCGTTTTTGACAGCGTTTCGGTAGCAACGACGTTTAAAGAAAAATTAGCTGAAGCGGGTGTGATCTTTTGTTCGTTTTCAGAAGCGGTACAAAAACATCCCGAATTAGTTGAAAAATACTTAGGTAGCGTTGTGCCTTATGGCGATAATTTTTTTGCGACGTTAAATTCCGCCGTGTTTAGCGACGGTTCTTTTGCTTACATTCCAAAAGGTGTGCGCTGCCCAATGGAATTATCGACTTATTTTCGCATTAACGCCGCCAATACCGGTCAATTTGAGCGAACACTCGTTATTGCTGATGAAGGCAGTTATGTGAGTTATTTAGAAGGTTGCACTGCGCCACAACGCGATGAAAATCAATTACACGCCGCGGTGGTGGAATTAGTGGCGCTCGATAACGCCCAAATCCGGTATGCCACCGTACAAAATTGGTATCCCGGCGATGAAGAAGGGAAGGGCGGCATCTACAATTTTGTGACGAAGCGGGGTGCTTGTCGGGGGATTAATTCCAAGATTTCGTGGACGCAAATTGAAACTGGCTCGGCGATTACCTGGAAATACCCGAGTGTTATTTTAAAAGGTGATAATTCAGTCGGTGAATTTTATTCCGTTGCACTTACCAATAATTTTCAACAAGCGGATACAGGGACGAAAATGATTCATATCGGAAAAAATACGCGAAGCACCATTATTTCAAAAGGTATTTCGGCGGGTCGAGCCCAGAATAGCTATCGCGGACTGGTGCGCGTATTACCGACAGCGGAAAATGCGCGGAATTATAGCCAATGCGATTCTTTGTTATTGGGTAATCGTTGTGGGGCACATACGTTTCCTTATATGGAAATAAAGAATAAAACCGCTCGTGTTGAGCACGAAGCAACCACCTCTAAAATTGGAGAGGACCAGTTATTCTATTGTCGACAACGAGGCATTACGGAAGAAGATGCCGTTTCGATGATCGTTAATGGATTTTGTAAACAAGTTTTTCAAAAATTACCCATGGAATTCGCCGTTGAAGCACAGAAATTAATGGAAGTGAGTTTAGAAGGGGCCGTTGGATAACGGTGGAAAAATAAGAGATATTTATGTTAACCATAAAAAACTTACACGCAAGCGTTCATAACAACCAAATACTTCGCGGTGTTGATTTAACAATTAATGCCGGAGAAGTGCACGCTATTATGGGGCCCAATGGCTCAGGCAAAAGCACATTGGCCTCTGTGCTCGCTGGCCGCGAAGATTACGCCATCGTCAATGGTGACGTGCATTACTTCGATGAAAATTTGTTTGAATTATCACCTGAAGATCGCGCGGCAAAAGGGTTATTTTTAGCTTTTCAATACCCAGTTGAAATACCTGGCGTTAATAATCTTTATTTTCTAAAAGCTGCCGTAAACAGTATTCGTAAAACACGGGGCGAAACGCCTTTTGATGCGATTGATTTAATGAGTTTAGTCAAAGAAAAGTTAGCACTTGTGCATATGGACGATAAATTTTTAAAACGTTCCGTCAATGAAGGTTTTTCTGGCGGTGAAAAAAAGCGTAATGAAATTCTGCAAATGTTAATGCTTGAGCCCAGGCTGGCCATTTTAGACGAGACCGATTCGGGATTGGACATTGATGCGTTGCAAGCCGTTGCCAAAGGCGTTAATAGTTTGCGTAACAAAGACCGCGCTATTTTATTAGTTACCCATTACCAGCGGTTATTGGATTATATTAAACCGGATTTTGTGCACGTATTGTTAAATGGCCGAATCGTATTATCGGGCGACCAATCGTTAGCGCTTGAGCTTGAGAAAAAAGGGTACGGCTGGTTATGAGAGCCTGGAATGAAAGCGCCTTGAGAGCGCTACAAAATCAAAATAGCCAGTGGTATCTATGGCAAAAAGAGCAATTAAAAGCCTTTTTGTTGCAAGGCTTTCCTCATCATAAAATAGAGAATTGGAAGTACACGAACGTTGACTCTATTGCCCAGCAAGCTTTTTCGTTTGCTGAAAATACCGATGCTAACATAGCCAATTTTATTTTGACGGATGCGTATCGTGTCGTGTTTGTTAATGGGCATTTTGCACCTCGCTTGTCCAATTTATTAGGGCTGCCATCGAAAGTGCAATTGAATTCATTAAAAAATATTCAGCGAGATATTCAAACCGAACTTGCCATAAAAGAAGATTATCAGACCGCTTTTTCATTGATGAACGATGCTTTGTTTCAAGATGGTTTATTTCTTCAGGTTCCTAAAAATTGTTGTTTAGAAAAACCCATTCACCTGCTACATCTCTCAAAACCAACGGCTTTGCCAACTATGTCTCAGATACGTCATGTTATTCTTCTTGAAGCGAATGCAAAGGCTGTTGTTTTTGAGGAGTATCAGGGAACGAACGGTGTCGTTTATTTTAATAATGTGGTAACACAAATAAAGGTTAATTCAGCTGCTCATTTTGAGCTTTATAAATTACAACAAGAAGGAGATCGTGCTTTTCATATTGCCAACACCTCCATTTATCAAAACCGTCACAGTCAAGTAACTTCTGGTCATATCGCGATGGGTAGCGAATTGAGTCGTGATGATTTAAATTATTCGTTGGACGAAGTCGGTGCTTCTTGCCAGCTATTGGGTTTTTATCATCTCAACGATCGCTGCCACGTGGATAATCATACGCGTATCGATCATCGCGTCTCACATTGCAGTAGCCAGCAAAGCTACAAAGGTATTCTTGCCGATAAATCACGAGCAGTCTTTAATGGAAAAATTATCGTACAACCCAACGCAAAGCAGACGACCGCGCATCAAACGAACAAAAATTTGATTTTATCGCCGGAAGCTGCAGTTGATACGAAGCCCGAACTCGAAATTTATAACGATGATGTCAAGTGCACTCACGGCGCCACTGCCGGTCAATTAAATGAGGAAGCGATTTTTTATCTGCAAAGTCGCGGAATTAATCGTGGCGCAGTCGAACATTTGCTCACTTGTGCATTCGCCAATGAAGTGCTGGAGATGCTGCCCAATAAAGTAATCGCCGATCGAATTCAGCAATTAGTCACGGACCGGCTAGCCACGCCGTACTGTCAAGGGGGGGGGGCGTGTTGCCATGCCTAATTTATTGAACGTGCGTGACGATTTTCCCCTGTTAAAGCAGCTTATTCATGGAAAGCCGCTGGTTTATTTAGACACCGGCGCAACGGCACAAAAACCCCAAGCCGTGATGGATGCGGTGTCCCGTTACTATTGTCAGGATAACGCTAACGTGCACAGAGGCATTTATGAATTAAGTGAACGTGCAACGAGAAATTACGAAGAAGCCCGAGAGAAAATTAAAACTTTTATTAATGCAACTGATTCTTGCGAAATTATTTTTACTCACGGCGCCACGGAGTCCATTAATTTAGTGGCAGCCAGTTTTGGGGCATTGCAGGTTAAAAGTGGGGATGAAATATTAATTTCGGCGATGGAGCATCATTCAAATATTGTCCCCTGGCAACTTTTGTGTGAGCGTGTGAATGCTAAATTAAAGGTAATTCCAGTCGATGATGACGGCGTTTTGGATCTCAACGCTTACCAGCGATTATTAACGAAACGCACTAAATTAGTCGGATTAATACATATTTCTAATGTGTTGGGCACAGTTAACCCAGTTAAACAGATGATTCAATTGGCTCATCAAAACAAAACCCCTGTTTTGCTGGATGGTGCGCAGGCTATTTCTCACCGAGAAGTGGATGTTCAGGATTTGGAGTGCGATTTTTACGTATTTTCTAGTCATAAATTATATGGCCCGACGGGTGTCGGCATTCTTTACGGCAAAGCAAAATGGTTAGCGGCTATGCCGCCTTATCAAGGCGGCGGCGATATGATTAGTCGAGTGAGTTTTAAGAAAACGGATTATAACGTGCTGCCTTACAAGTTTGAAGCCGGTACACCCAATATGGGTGGCGTTATCGGCATGGAGGCGGCGGTTGATTATGTGACCCGTGTCGGGTTTGAAAAAATAAAACTTCATGAGAGTGAATTAATGTGTTATGCCGCCGAACAACTGCAAAAAATTCCCGGATTAAGAATCATTGGTAATGCACCTGATAAAGCCAGCGCGATTTCTTTTGTAATGGCGCAAGCCCACCCACACGATATTAGTACGATTTTAGATAATGAGGGTATTGCCATTCGAGCCGGACATCATTGTGCGATGCCATTAATGGATCGTTTTAATTTACCCGCCACCGCGCGCGTGACATTTGGAATTTATAATACAATGCAAGACGTAGATCGGTTGGTGGAAGCGTTGCACCGAGTGGTTAAGTTGTTTGGATAGCAGGATCGAGATTGAGAAAACTATGAGTGATTTAAACGATTTATACCATCAACTGATTATCGATCACGGCCGAAATCCCCGTCATTTCGGCCGATTGGAAATGCCAACTCATACCCACGAAGGGTATAATCCTTTATGCGGTGATCGGTTAACGGTATTTTTCCAAGAGAAAAATGGCTTGATAACAGAAGCCTATTTCGAAGGAAGCGGTTGTGCGATTTCCATGGCATCCGCTTCCTTAATGATGGATGCGTTAAAAGGAAAATCAATTCAGGCAGCCGAAATTTTATTTTCTCAATTTCACGATTTAGTGACGGGTACAAAACGGGAGACCGATCAATTAGGAAAATTAGCTGTTTTAGCAGGAGTGGCTGAATATCCCGCTCGAGTAAAATGCGCCACTTTATGTTGGCACACTGCATTGGCTGCTTTACATCACAATACTGCCACGTTGGTGAAAATAGAATGACACAGGCAGAAATTATTATTGAATTTACAAAAGCCGCTTATACACATATTCAATCGTTAATTAAAAAGGGAACGGGACATTCCTTTTTTCGGCTATCCATAAAAAAAACCGGTTGTTCGGGTTATATGTATCAACCGGAAATTGTCGAAAATCCTAAAGAAAATGACGTTTTGATGAAGACTGCAATAGGGTTAACCATCGCCATTGATCCCAAATGTCTCCACATGATTAAAGGAACTGTTGTAGATTATGTGAAAAAAGATCTGGGTCAATACCAATTCTATTTTAATAACCCCAACGCAATTGGTGCTTGTGGTTGTGGGGAAAGTTTTCATTTGAAGGAAGAATAAGATGAGTGAAGAAAAAGAAATTGCGGTATTGAATCGAGATACAATGGCGCTGATGGCCCCATCGGGCGCCCCGATTCGGGCGTCTTAAGGAAGTGAAGTGACGATTATGTAAAGTTTGGGTGAGACCTTTACAGTTACTATTTTTGGGAATTTGGCGCTAATTGAAGTCAAAGACGCCGATGCGTTAGGCAAACCAATCAAGAATTCGTTGGATGATTTGCCTGAAGATGCTGGCGTTAAAGATAAAGTGTGCGCGCAATTACACACCGTTTTGACTCAGGAATCCCGCTGAATATTCTGATTTAGATTTAGTGTATACCTGCGATATTGAAAAACTCGCAGAAAATGTGCATCGAGTACTGGTTGAAATGGCGTTAACGGCACCGGGGTGTAGGATGGAGCCTGTGCTTGGTCGAAGATGTTAAACGGAAGATCTTAGCGGTCCCTGAAGTCAGTGAAGTGGAGGTCGAATTGGTATTCGATCCTCCTTGGGATCGGGGCATGATATCAGATACAGCGAAATTGCAGTTAGGTGTCTTTTAAGGAGAAGAGGACGAGAACAGAATGACCCACAGCAAACGTTGGCTTGAAGAGCACGAGAAAGACCCTTACGTCAAACGGGCAAAAAAGGAAGGCTATCCTTCGCGCGCGGCGTACAAGCTATTAGAAATCCACCGAAAGTATAAGCTCTTTAAACTTAGTATGAACGTTATTGATTTAGGCGCCGCTCCGGGAGGCTGGTCGCAAGTGGCTAAGAATCTCGTAGGCCCTAAGGGGGTGGTTATTGCCGTTGATCTTGTGCCCATGCAGTCAATGTCGGATGTGATATTTATTCAGGGCGATTTCAATGAACCTGGAATCTTTAACCAATTGGAGGCCATCGTTGCAAAAAAGACCCTAACTGGACAAGTAGACCTTGTTATTTCTGACATGGCCCCCAATATTTCGGGTATAAAGAATGTCGATCAATCAAGATCACTCCATTTAGTCGAATTAGCTTGGGATTGCGCTCAAAAATTATTATCCAGAAAGGGTAGGTTTTTGCTCAAAGTCTTTCAATGTCCCGGGGTGGATCGTTTTTTGATTAATTTGCGCCCCTATTTCACCCAGCTTAAATTCCTCAAGCCTAGTCCTTCACGGTCTCGGTCGAGCGAAATTTATATACTCGCGAGTGAATTTCTGGGCTATAATCAACGGGTATGAAAAAAGGCGAGGTAACACCTTGAATAGTATAGTTAAAAATTTACTGTTATGGTTAGTCATTGCTGTAGTCCTTATCTCTGTCTTCAGCAATTTTGGTTCGCGTCAGTCCGATGTGCAGCCATACAGTTATTCGCAATTTATTCAGACGGTGAATAATGACAAAATTAGCAACGTGGTAATTCAAGGTCATGAAATCAAGGGGGTGACTAAGGATAACAAACATTTCATCACCTATTTGCCCATGGAAGATCAAGCGTTATTAAATCAATTAATGGCGAAGGGTGTCAGCGTTAAGGGTGAACCTCCTAAACAACAAAGCATGTTTTTGCATATTCTTATTAGTTGGTTGCCATTCTTAATGTTAATGTTTGTATGGATTTTGTTTATGCGCCAAATGCAAGGCGGCGGGCGTGGCGGCGGCCCAATGTCTTTTGGGCGTAGTAAAGCGCGGTTGCTCAGTCAAGATCAGGTTAAAGTGACGTTTGATGACGTAGCCGGTGTCGATGAAGCCAAAGAAGAAGTTAAAGAACTGGTGGAATTCCTCCGTGATCCCGGAAAATTCCAGCGCTTAGGCGGTAAAATGCCTTGTGGTGTGCTGCTTGTGGGTCCACCGGGAACAGGTAAAACATTATTGGCTAAAGCCGTCGCTGGTGAAGCGAAGGTTCCTTTCTTCACTATTTCCGGTTCGGATTTTGTGGAGATGTTTGTTGGCGTGGGTGCTTCGCGGGTTCGGGATATGTTCGATCAGGCTAAAAAGCAAGCGCCTTGCATTATTTTTATCGATGAAATTGACGCCGTGGGACGGCATCGCGGTGCTGGTTTGGGCGGCGGACATGATGAACGTGAACAAACCTTGAACCAGCTCTTAGTAGAAATGGATGGGTTTGAGGGTAAAGAAGGCATTATTGTAATGGCCGCGACCAACCGTCCGGATGTTCTTGATCCTGCACTTTTACGCCCTGGTCGATTTGATCGCCAGGTGGTAGTGCCTTTGCCTGACATCAAAGGACGTAAATATATTCTAAAAGTGCACATGAATAAATTGCCTTTGGCAAAAGGCGTTAAAGCCTCCGTGATTGCGCGTGGGACGCCCGGTTTTTCAGGCGCTGACTTAGCTAATATTGTAAACGAAGCGGCTTTGTTTGCAGCTCGGGAAAATAAGAAAGAAGTCAGTATGTCCGAATTTGAACGGGCTAAAGATAAGATCATGATGGGTGCAGAACGTCGATCGATGGTGATTAGGGATGATGAAAAGAAATTAACGGCTTATCATGAAGCCGGTCATGCCATCGTGGGCTTACACATGCTAGAACATGATCCCGTTTACAAAGTCACGATCATCCCGCGAGGGCGGGCGCTCGGCGTGACGATGTTTCTTCCTGAGCATGATCGTTACAGCATGACCAAGCGGCGTTTGGAATGTCAGCTTGCTGGATTGTTTGGTGGGCGTATTGCGGAAGAAATCATCTTTGGTCTCGATCTCGTGACAACGGGCGCTTCCAACGATATTGAAAAAGCAACCGAAATTGCACGCAATATGGTCACTAAATGGGGTTTGTCTCAAAAATTAGGACCCTTGACTTATCGAGAAGAAGAAGGCGAAGTCTTTTTAGGTCGTTCAGTTACTCAGCGTAAAGATATTTCTGATGCGACTAACAAAGAGATCGATTCGGAAGTCCGTCGCATTGTTGACATGGCTTATACAACAGCAAAACAAACCTTGGAAGAACACATCGAACAGCTTCATTTGATGGCTAAAGCGCTTATTAAATATGAAACCATTGGTGAGGCTCAAATTAAGGAAATTCTAGCAGGTAAAGAGCCTTCGCCGCCGCCGGATTGGAAAGAGGAAAATGGGAGCGCGTCAGCGTATAAAGAAAATTCCGAAAAAGAACTATCGGAAGAGAAAGGCGAAGAAAAAACAGTAAATCCTGGCAGGCCTCGACCTGTAGAAGATGGCCGAGCTGCATAACCTCTTTAACGTTAAACCCCGTCCCGCGGTTTGTCCGTGGGATGATGAATAAGGAGGCATTTTTCTTGAAGCAGTTATTCCACCTACGGTTGCGCGACGATAAACACATTGTTTTTTCTGAACCTGCGGTAATGGGGATAATCAATGTGTCTCCCAATTCATTCTACCATGCCCACCTCGATCTAAATTCTGCGTTACGTACAGCAGAAAAAATGGTGGATGAAGGCGCTGATATTTTGGATATTGGGGGTGAGGCCACCAACCCTTTTGTTGATATCAAAACCAATTCGCCTTCCACGCAAATAGAATTAGATCGACTGATGCCCGCCATCGATGCTATAAAAAAACGATTCCCCCTATTAATTTCGGTGGATACCAGTCGTCCTCGTGTAATGCGTGAGGCTGTAAATACGGGGGCTGATATGATCAATGATCAGCGCGCTCTGCAATTGGAGGATGCTTTAACAACCGTTTCAGCGTTAAAAACACCTGTTTGTTTGATGCATTTTCCGTCTGGGGCGAGAAAACCAGGATCAACAACGCATTTCTATTTCCTTCAATCCGTTAAGAAAGAGTTGCAAGAAAGCATTCAACGTTGTAAAAAAGCGGGTATTTCCGAAAGCCGAATTATCATCGATCCGGGTTTTGGACAAGGGAATTACGGTAAAAATGTGTCAGAGAATTTTTATTTATTGAATAAATTAGCTGAATTTGTGGCAATGGGATTACCCGTCTTATCGGGGTGGTCGCGAAAATCAATGATTGGAAATGTTCTAAATCAACCCCCCGAAAATCGTTTATTTGGAAGTATCGCGGCTGATGTATTGGCTGCTTACCATGGTGCCTCAATAATCCGCACCCACGACGTCAAAGCAACACGAGAAGCGATAAAAATTGCAACCTATACGCGAAGTGTTGATGCAATTGAGGAGTAGCGACCATATCATTTACCCACAAGTGAGAAACTTAAAGCCCGTCATCCCGCGCAGGTGGGAATCCAGCGCGGGATGACGAGCCTAAAATTGAAGAGGACAAATGCAAAAAAAATATTTTGGGACAGATGGAATTCGTGGTAAAGTTGGAAACTCCCTGATTAATGCGGAATTTATGCTTAAACTTGGATGGGCAGTTGGCCGCGTATTAGCGAATAGCCACTCGGCCACCGTCTTAATCGGAAAAGATACGCGAATTTCTGGCTACATGATCGAATCAGCGCTTCAAGCAGGATTATCGGCGGCAGGTGTTAATATCAAGTTGACAGGTCCTATGCCGACACCCGCTATTGCTTATTTAACTCACTCCGTTCGAGCCGATGCTGGCATTGTCATTAGCGCTTCACATAATCACTACCCCGATAATGGTGTGAAATTTTTTAATAAAGACGGTTTTAAACTCTCTGATCAATTGGAATTAGCGATTGAAAAGAAAATTGATAAACCGATGAAAACCGTCGTGGCTGATCGCCTAGGAAAAGCAGCGCGAATGAACGAAGCGCACGGTCGTTACATTGAATTTTGTAAAAGCACCTTTCCTTCGAATTTAACGCTTAAAGGGTTAAAAATGGTCGTCGATTGTGCAAACGGCGCCGCTTATGCAGTTGCTCCTTCGATTTTTCACGAGCTAGGCGCAGAAGTGATGGCTATTGCTGACGACCCTGATGGTTTTAACATCAACCAGACCTGCGGAGCCACTGACACCACTCACTTGCAGGAAATGGTGGTGAGACACAACGCTGACGTCGGTATTGCTTTTGATGGCGACGGTGATCGTTTGATCATGGTGGATCATCACGGCTTGAGAGTAGACGGGGATGAACTATTATGTATCATGGCCATCGATCGATTTTATTTAAAAGAAAACGCGCCTCTAGGCGTCGTGGGCACCATAATGAGCAATTTAGGTTTGGAGCAAACCTTAAAGCGGCATCGTATTGCTTTTAAACGCTCTCCCGTCGGCGATCGTTATGTGTTGGACCTGATGCAGCAAAAGGGATGGTTTTTAGGGGGTGAATCCTCCGGACATATTGTGGACCTTGGATTTACCACCACCGGAGATGGCGTTATCACAGCACTGCAAATTTTGCGTATTATGCAACAAGCTGAAAAGCCCCTTGCCGACTTAAAAAAAGTAATGGTTAAACATCCGCAAGTATTAATAAATGTTCCCATAAGGGGCATTTTAGATATTGCCAAAAACCCCAACATTAAAAAAGCCATCACCGAAGCCGAAAAACAATTAAACGGCGCCGGTCGTATTTTATTGCGACCCTCCGGCACAGAACCCGTGATCCGAGTGATGGTAGAAGGTAACGATGAAGGAATCGTCCGCCAAACCGCAGAAATGTTAGCTGCTGCTGTGCAGCAGTCAACGCTTTAACGGGAAACTAGTAAGCGGCCGAATGCATTTCTTGAATCGGGACTGTGCGTATTTGAAACAACCGGTGGATATGAACTCG
>NZ_CAJRAM010000057.1 GCF_907164965.1 Coxiella endosymbiont of Ornithodoros maritimus | reverse complement strand
TTCAGAATTAAAGAGCTTTTATGAGGGGCTCGTTAAAAAAGGGAAAAAGAAAATGGTAGCGTTTGTAGCACTAATACGAAAAATTATTGTTATCGCCAATGCCAGATTAAAAAAATTTGAACAGAAAAAATCGCTAACTGCGGTATCACTGTGAAGCTGTGAATAAGGTGTGTAAAATGACTATTTATTATCCAGTTTTCAAACTTGCTCACAGCAATTCAAACATAGTTGATCCAGCGCACCAAAGGTGCACTGGGACTCCCGCCTGCGCGGAAATGACGGAATTTGTGCTTCTAAAAATAAATCAATTATCCAAATTCAGACTTTATAAAGAAATTTTATTTCTGACTCGTTTTTTTCTCTGGTTTCGTTTTTGTGAACGACTTCGAAGACGGGGAACTAAAAATTCCACGCAAATTTACTTTAGGTAAGGCTTGTCCTAATTCGTTGTATTCAATACAGGTCTTACTGAAAGTTTCATAATTTCGGTTTTCCCCTATATTTCGCGGTGAATTTTTGTTAGGAGTTTAAGATTTTTTCACGGATAATACCTAGATTTAAAACCGGAGTCCTCAATGTTTCACGAATTAAAAAATTCAATAGAGTGGGAATTTTTGAATGAGAAGGATCTTCTGTATAAATTATTTTAAAATGCTAGAAAGCAGCTTTCAGAAATTTATTTCTTAGGGTGGGACAAGCGTTAATTGAAGAATTGATTAGTTGATCTACATAAAAAGATAGAATGTCTGGATTAGTCTTATTGGCACTTCTCAACGTTGTTACTACTTTTTCAAAATTGTCAGCGTCTATCTTTTTTTATAATCTTAAAAAATAAAATTAATAAAATTTATTTTCATTACTATTATTTGATTTAATTCATCAGTTAAGAGTGATTTTATTTTTCTACTATTTCGAAAGCTGCCTCCGGCTTTGGAGGCTCTTCGTCAACCCGTAGGGGATAAAGCATTTCCAAAATCGGTAATATTTTTTTGATATAAAATATGGGCCGTTCGTGGTTTTCAAGATGTTCTTTTGAGTTATCATTGAATTCTAGCTTGGATTCTTTAGCGTAGTAGATTAATCGTTCAAAATTATTTATTTCAAAATGACATGTGGCGGCTGTTAAAATTTCTTTGTAAAAAGTCTTATCTTCGTCATAACTGGAAGACAGGAACTTTTCTAAATCAACAGGGTTGGACTGGAGCAGCTAAATCGCTATTTTATTTAAGTATTCAGTGTGGAGACAAAAAAACGTCCAACTATCATTAAGGGGAACGTTTGTTTCGTCTACGGCTTGGTTTTTTAAAAAAGCAATAAAGTCAGAGTCAGATAATAGGCTAACATATTCAATCAGGGCTAATAAATTCGTTAACTGACAACTTTCAAGATTGTGGTTCTTGAACTTACAATGGAAAAGAAAAAGCGTAACAGAGCTAGAAGTAGATTCATCGAAATAACTTTCCAAAAATTTTATCCATTCGGGGAGAGGCAACTTAATAATTCCTTCCATCAGAGTCAATATTATTTCAGAGAAGCTATCCCAGCAATAATCAAGGTAATTTTGAATTATGTAATCGATAAGTCTGAACGTAGTATACCGTTCAACTTCCTCCCAGGAAGATTTAAGTTCAGAAGAGTTTTTTTCTTATCGATCGGAATGTGGTTCTTCTTTTGAAGAGCGTTGATGTTGGATTAACTTAAAAAATTTAGGGACAAAACCGGTGTTAGGATAATTGTTTTTTGACCAACAGCTTAATTTTTTAAAAAATTTGTTAGAGTAGCGATCTATCACTTCGCTAAGCGGATTCCCTTCAGATTTAATTTTTTCAGATTCAACTACAAGATGAAAAAACTTTACTTTTTAAAGGCACCCTCGCTTACGTTTTGGTTTAAAACGGCTAGGCGGTTGGCCAACTTCAAATTTAAATGTAGAAGCGATTCAAGAAATATCTTTATAGGTGAGGTTAGTTTTTCCTTCAATTTTGAGCTTTTGGAAGGTTGTTAACGGGACATCCTATACCCTCTTATTAAAATTAAAAAAACCGGACCAAAAAAACACTCAACTATTTGATCACAAATTAATAATCAAGTTAATCAGAGAATAACCAGCTATTAAAAAATGAAAACAAATAAACCCACGCCCTCTTCGGGGTAATTGGCCTTTTTTAAAAAAAGATTAAGCCATTGCTTGTAGCCTGATCCTTGACAATCCAACACAAATTGTAGAAACTAAAACCATATTTGGAGGGCATTGTTGTTTACTCCCATTTTCCACAACAATCTTTTTTTAAAACGAAAACCTCGCAAAAATGAGCACGTTTAGGTTATAGCTTAGTTTTTTTTCCATTTTTCTCAAACGAGGTTTCCAAATGAATCATTCAAATACAACCGAAAGATCATTATAGGCGTATTTAGCTTAGCGATGATCACAGCAGGGTCGGTGGATAGCATCCGCAATTTACCTGCGACGGCATTATTCGGCAGCTCGTTGATCTTCTTTTTTATTCTCGGTGCAATTTATTGCCGAGCGCGCTAATTTCGGCAGAGCTGGCCTCTACGAGTAAAGATCATGGCGGTGTGTATGCGTGGGTAAAAAATGCGTTTGGTTTGCAATTTGGTTTTCTAGCCATTGGTTTCAATGGATAGAAAACGTTATTTGGTATCCGACGATTTTATCGTTTATCGCAGGAACGATTGGTTACTTAATTTCGCCGCCCTTAGCGACAAATAAAATCTTTTTAATTACCGTCATTTTACGTGCGTTTTGGGGTGCGAGCATCATTAATTTATTGGGTATAAATTGTTCTACTCGTTCCAGTAATTTTTGCGCCATGACCGGTTTATTGTTACCCATGACGTTAATTATCGGTTTAGGCGCCGCTTGGTTATTTTTTGGAAAATCTTTACAAATCTCGTTTCATTCACAAGCATTATTACCGTATATTACGAGTGGCATGTGGGTGGCATTGACAGGGGTAATGATGTCTTTTTGCGGAATGGAAATTGCAACCGTTCATACCTCTGACGTTAAGCAGCCGCAAAAAGCTTATCCCCGCGCCATGTTGATTGTAACGCTGCTCATTTTATTCACGTTAATTTGTGGTTCTTTATCGATAGCTATTGTGCTGCCGGGAAAACAAATTAGTCTCGTCGCTGGCATTATGTAGGCGTTTGACGCCTTTTTTAGCGCTTGCCATTTGCACGGAATTTTGTCAGCTATCGCATTGATGCTAATTATTGGGGGTATGGGGGGCATTAACAATTGGATCATTGCGCCAACGCGCGGTTTGTTGTATGCCTTGCGCGATGGACAAATCAATCGGCATTTATTGCATGAAAATCGTTTTGGCGCCCCGAGCGTATTATTGATTTTGCAATCGGTAATTGTCTCTATTGTCGCGTTGATTTTTTATTGCTCTCCAGTGTTAACGCTTCTTATTGGTTGTTAACGGCGTTAGCGTCGCAACTCTACATGTTTATGTATATATTAATGTTCACGGCGGCTATTCGATTGCGTTATAAAAGAAATTACAAAAAACGTAAAGGCTTTTTAATACCGGGCGGCCAGTGGGGAATATGGATAGTAACAATAGCGGGTTTAATCGGTTCGATAACGACATTAATTATTGGTTTTATTCGCCGAATAACATTGCTGTTAGCAGAGCACGTTGCATTATGAAACGCTACCTTATAGTAGGGTTAATAGTGATGAGTTTCCCGCCTTTTCTGATGTATTTTAAGGCCCGTAAATAAACGCTCTCCCAGCCGTTGAAAAAGAGAGGGGTTTAAGGCGACAACGATACCGTTTGTCCACTCAAAACCGCTTTGGAGTGGATACTCGCCGCCACCGGCTTTAAGGTAGGGGGTACACACATTGTATTTTTCGATCATTTTACCCGTTTGTTCAAACATCTGACGATTAAGTGCAAGCCAACATTTGGTGATTATTTTGCCATCGGTTTCATAACCGTAATTGTTGGGCGCTTTCATCTAAAGTAGTGACTAAACTGTCGGGATAAAAAAGTCTTTTATTAATTTATCAGTAACCGTCGCTGCTTGAAATGAAGAAGCTAATTTAAAAAAATAACGGAAAAGCGGCTGCTAAAGTGAGCGAAGCCGTTTTTTCTTTTTTTGTCCAACAATAATCAAAATAAAATTCTTTATTGGTGTCCCAACAGTATTGCAGAATGGCTTGCTTTCGTCATTCGGCTCGGCGTTGATAAAATTCGGCTTTGCGTCGATTACTAAAATACTAGAAATAATTGGCCAGTTTTACTTCCATGTGATAAAGTATGGTATTGAAGTCTATCGGAATAAGTTCGGCGGTATAAATCGACGTTAATTTCTCTTTATCTCTCATCCATCGCTATGAGAAATCCAACCCCATTCGCATGCGGCGCGAATATTCCGGTACAAATGCCGTTTCTCTAAAGGCGCAGCTTGTTTATAAAATAACACGTCTTTTCGATAAGATTCCGGACGCGGCAGCGATAAATTATCCCAATAGGATAAATTATCCCAATAGCGATTTAAAACATACTGATGGTCTAGCAGCACCACGTGTCGATGAGCGGGACTTTATCGTGTTAGCTGATCTCCTCCCGCCACTCAAAACCGGTATTCTTTTTCCAGTGCTTTCACGAGGGGTTTTATAGCATCGACTCCTTGACGTTGCGCGATAATCTCAATGAGACAATCGAAGAAAAGAGACTGCGACCGCCTAGGATAATAAATCCTATTGCCGTTAGGGGTATGGCCCATAGTTTCTATTAAATAGGCTAAATTTTTTCCATATTGATCACAAGGTCGAGCTGATCAAAACAGGCAAGTCCTTCAGCAGTGAAATAACTATCCCAATAATAAATTTCTCGAAAACAGCCACCAGGGAGGAGGTAGGGGTGAGGTAACGGAATTAGGGAAGAATAATCAGGATGGGCACTGTCGGCGTTACAGGTTAAGAGAGGTCAAAGCAACTGAACAATAAGTTTCCATTGTATGAGAGGGATCAAAATCAAGAAAACGTTCCACCGGGTTGGGCACTTGAAAATGCTGTGAAATAAAATGGATTAAATTAAAGTGTGGTGCTGTTCTCTCTTGTTGAAAACGGCATAAAATTTCAGCGCGTGAAATTCGGGGAATACAGTCAACCTAGGTTTTGGAATCAGGGAAAACTTGCTGTGATTGCGAGACGATAAACAGCGGCCCTTCAATTTGACGGTATCGTTTTACCGGAGGTCGTTCTGGAGGTCTTGATTTTCTAGTTTTAGGAAACGATGAAGGGTGGGGAATAGTACTCTAAAGCACTGCTAATTTGTTCTTTTCTTTGCCTATGATAATAGAAGAAAGGGAGTAAAAATAAAAGAGTGATAGGGGTGAACGATAGACTTAAGGCATAATATTCACCCAAACGCCCAAACCAACTCCTGTCAGCTTGGGGCTTGGGGTTTCGCCGAAGGGCCGAAAAAATCATGATAAGCCCCATTATGGCGCTGTGGCGATTTTTAGGGAAGGTGATCAATACGGTGTAACATAAAATGGGTACATGGGGGCGAGGAAAAGTCCTACAAGTGGGAAAATGTAAACCTTCCAATGGGCCTCCCTCCAAAGGGCAATTAAAGCCGAACGTGGGTGATATCCGTGAGGGAGCAGAATAGAATCATTAAGGCCGGAAACCGCAATAGAAACGATGAGCAAGTTCAACCAATGTGTTTTTTAAGTAAAACCCTGCCGTTAAACGTCCGAGCGTATAAGTCGTCGAGAGAATGCTGGCGATTTCAACACTCATTGTCTGATTCAAATGCAAAACTTTATTTAAACGTTGGTAACCACGTCTTAATGCGTTCTTCAATAAATAGGTACGCAAAAATGCTGATAACAAAAGTAATTACTAATGAATAACGAATTAGTCCAATTATTTCGATAAAATCCTTTTTGGGAAATTGCTGCTTGGAATAAATTTGCTGTTGATCGATACGAGTAGAAGCCAGTAGGAGGAAAGCTAAAGTGGCCAAAGCGCCGATAAGCCAAAAAGCATAAAGCCAACTCGTGCAGGGGGAATTAATAAAAAAACCCAAAACCCACTTGATACGCCAACCATAAAAATTCCTTCGAGTAAACTCGTAAAACTAGCATATTCTCGCTCATTTTTTCGTAATTAACCTGATAGTGGAATAAACGTAAACTTTCACCAAGGCGATGCCTATGCCAACGCTGACAAGCAATAGCCGAACCATCCACATTTGATTGATCAACGGCGTCAAAGAACAAGCGACGCTGATAAGCGCTAAACCAAGGAGTATTGAAGTTTTATAACCTAACCGAGGTAAATAAGCCGCTACGACAAATGAAAAAACGGCAATAGTTATTTCTTTGTAAGCGTCTAAAGTGCCTGTTTGTGATTTTATAATTTGATAATGATTGATAACTTCTAAAATAACAGTGTCGATGCAGTTAAGAAGGATAGCGAAGATAAAATAATTTAAAAAGAGCTATAATTTAACTTTCCATATAGTCATATAACTTTTTTTCAATATCCACGAAGCAAAAATTTCTGATGGAAGCGATATTATCAAAACTATACGGATTCCAGTGACCTCCATACACGAAGGAAAGCGATGAATTTATCTTCTGAGCAGGCGGAATTAATGGAAAGGTTTGTTTTAATTGAAGCAA
>NZ_CAJRAM010000056.1 GCF_907164965.1 Coxiella endosymbiont of Ornithodoros maritimus | reverse complement strand
GTGAAGCCGCATATACGTTCTTTTCGTCAAAACTGATTGTTGACAACAACCCTGGGGCCATATACGTATAGACCAAAGCAGAATACGGGAAAATAATGATCTCGTCTATCATCCCCGTATTTCACTGCGCTTCATACAGGCTACAAACGCGATGAACAAACGTATCCCAAAATCCTTCATTCAAGATCTTTTATCCCGCACCGATATCGTTGAATTAATTCAATCACGGGTCACTATTAAAAAACGTGGCGCCAATTATTTAGGCTTATGCCCTTTTCACACCGAAAAAACCCCTTCATTTACGGTGAGCTCGAGCAAACAATTTTATTATTGTTTTGGATGCGGTGCTCACGGCAACGCCATTAGTTTTTTAATAGCTTTCGACCGAATGGAATTCCTGGAAGCAGTGACAGACTTAGCTAATCAGCTCGGCATTGAAATTCCAAATGAGACAATCTGTCAATCCAAAAAAGCAGAAGTCAACGACGATTTTGTTTTATTAACCACTATTTCCCGTTTCTACCAACGCGAATTAAAACGCTCACCCCCCGCTATTCACTACTTAAAATCACGCGGACTCACCGGCGAAACAGCAAAACAATTCGCTATTGGCTATGCCCCCAACGCTTGGGAAAACCTTCAGGCTTTTGCTAAAAACTCGAAAATACAATCACAGCTCGTCACTCACGGCTTAGTCGTCAAAAAAGAAAACCGCTGTTTTGATCGATTTCGTCATCGCATTATGTTCCCTATCCGCGACCTTCGCGGACGAGTCATTGCTTTTGGAGGCCGCAGTGTGAGCGAGGATTTACCGAAATACATGAACTCCCCCGAAACACCCCTTTTCCAAAAAGGAAGCGAATTATATGGTTTGTATGAAGCTTGCAAAACACACCACCCTTTGCCTCGCGCATTAATCGTTGAAGGTTACATGGACGTCGTCTCACTTCATCAACATGGCATCACCTACGCAGTCGCTATCCTTGGAACAGCTACCAGCGTTCGCCATTTACAAAAATTATTACGTTACACCCACGAAATTATTTATTGTTTCGACGGCGACGACGCTGGAAGACAAGCGGCCTGGCGGGCACTGACTTCCACCCTTCCTGTAATGCGCGAAGGCATTCAAATTCGTTTTTTATTTTTACCGCAAGGAGAAGATCCCGACAGCTTAATCCAAAAGATTGGGCGAGAAGCCTTCGAAAATAAAATCGATCAAGCTCCACCCTTAAGCGAAGTTTTCTTTTCTTATTTGCAAAAGGAAATCCCTATCCGCTCTATTGACGACAAAGCCGCCTTCGCTAAACAGGCATTGGAACATCTACGGCCGATGCCAAGAGGAATTTTTTATCAACTTCTCCTGAAAGAACTCGCTCATGGTGCCGGATATGGACAAGGAAGTTCTCAGAAAACGGATTCAAGTAATTCAAAAGAAAACCAATGAGGAAGAGCGCTTAAAAACTTTTTTCGTGCCGCTTAGTGAAAAAAGTGCAGGCTCAGAATGAAGTGGAAGGCAATCAACGAACGTTTGAAAATATCGTCGCCTGTGAAACGGAATGCATTCTACGAACGTTGGAAAAAACTGTCAATTATTTAGGACTGATGGCGGTGCCTATACGCTTATTCCTTATTTGTACGGCTGATAGAAAAGTAATGGAGGGGTTTTTGCCGGGGGCATCTGGGCAGCTTGGCTTTTCAGGTGGGTGGCTGAAAAAGACTGGCGGCGCTCTATTGTATAAGTTGATGGGCATTAATACTTACATCATGAACACTCCGTTACCGATGGTGACTTCTCAAGAAGTTTTTAGGAAATTTTTATGGATCGTCAATCATTTACGTTTGAGTCTTAAAAAAAGTATTGTCAGTATGGAGCTTTGGTATTTTTAGTTTTTCAGCGGGGATTGTAGTACTTTTTTCGGTGAGTGTTAGATTTTCCACTTACGTGGTCTCTCTCCAATTAGAAGGGGCTGGAAGTCTTTTTACAAATACGATTAACATTACTTCAACCGCTGTCTCTTTTGCGCTTTTTTTTCGATCCTTTATCTTGTTTTTAAGTTCTGCGTTACACTGCCAAGACCCTCATCAGCAGATAGAAAAGAGTATTGATTATTTAGTGGAAAATATCTCTTCTTTTTCGGATGAGCATTTGGATGCCCTTTATGAGATCGTGAAAGTTGAATTAGATTTTTTTGATGGAAGTCGCGAAGTACTACTTCCTTGTCCGGGAATATCTCCGTAGCCCGTATGAAGCGAAGCGGAATACAGGTCGTTTTGAAAACTCGACAAGCCTCTTAGAACCCGTTAAACTCTCAGCCTTATTGAGAGAGGTATTATGCGGGTTAAAGAGGAAGCACTCACTTTTGATGACGTTTTATTGCTCCCCAACTACTCTGAAGTCTTGCCTAAAGACGTATCGTTAACCACGCGCCTCACCCGAGAGATTACCCTTAATATCCCTTTATTATCAGCGGCCATGGATACGGTGACTGAAGCTCGTCTGGCGATTGCCCTGGCGGAAGCGGGCGGTATTGGCATCCTCCACAAAAACATGAGCCCAACCTATCAGGCCAATGAAGTGCGTAAAGTGAAAAAATTTGAAAGTGGGGTTGTATTCGACCCCATCACTGTTTCACCTGAAAGCACGATTGGAGAACTCAAAAAGATTACCAGTGAGTATAATATTTCGGGCTTGCCCGTCGTTGAAAGGGAGCAGCTCATTGGCATCATCACCAGCCGTGATATTCGCTTTGAAACAGACATGCAGCAAAAAGTCGTTAATTTAATGACGCCCAAAGATCGCCTTATTACCATTAAAGAAGGAGCTTCTCGCGGCGAAATTATCAACCTTTTCCGTCAACATCGAGTAGAGAAATTGCTCGTCGTTAACGATCGTTTTGAATTACGGGGTCTAATCACGGTGAAGGATATTTTACGCTCTGAACGAAATCCCAACGCGTGCAAAACAAAATCCGGACAATTGCGAGTAGGCGCTGCGGTGGGAACGGGCGGAGAAACACCGGATCGAGTGGCTGCACTCGCTGCTGGAGGTGTCGATGTCATTGTAGTGGATACCGCACACGGTCATTCCAAAGGCGTCATAGAACAAGTGAAATGGATTAAGAAAAATTATCCGCACATTCCCGTCATTGCGGGTAATATTGCCACGGCCTCTGCTGCTCGAGCATTAGCCGATGCTGGCGTTGATGCTGTTAAAGTGGGGATGGGCCCAGGGTCTATTTGTATCACTCGCGTGGTTGCGGGCATTGGTGTTCCGCAAATTACGGCCATTAACGCTATTGTCGCTGAGCTTAAGAAGGAAGATATTTCTATTATCGCTGACGGCGGCATTCGTTTTTCGGGTGATATTTGTAAAGCGATAGCCGCGGGATCGCACGCTGTAATGATTGGGGGTTTATTTGCTGGTACGGAAGAAGCGCCGGGAGAAGAAGTTTTATATCAAGGCCGCTCCTATAAAGCCTATCGCGGTATGGGTTCTGCTGGGGCAATGTTTGGTAAATATGGCTCATCGGACCGCTATTTTCAGGAGTATGTTGATAAACAAGAGAAATACGTTCCCGAAGGAATTGAAGGACGCGTGCCCTATAAAGGTCCTTTGCGTGGGGTGGTTCATCAGCTAATCGGTGGTTTGCGCTCAGGGATGGGCTACACAGGCTGTAGAACCATCGATGAAATGCGGACAAAAACCAAATTTATTCGAGTCACCAGCGCTGGCGTGCGAGAAAGCCACGTGCACGATGTAACCGTTACCAAAGAATCACCGAATTATTCAGTAGAAGAGTAGCGGCAGGGTGTTCTCTTTCGCAAGCAGGAAAATCACATGCTAAAAGATATCCACCAACGTCGCATTTTAATTCTTGATTTCGGCTCGCAATACGCTCAATTAATCGCGCGGCGAGTGCGGGAAATTGGCGTTTATTGTGAATTAATGCCCTGTGATATCGATGAGGAGGCCATTCGTAATTTTAACCCACATGGCGTTATTCTTTCAGGCGGGCCGGAGACCGTCACGTTAAGTCATACGCTGCGCGCCCCCGCTTTTATTTTTGAAATTGGCTGTCCGGTGCTGGGTATTTGTTATGGTATGCAAACGATGGCATATCAGCTCGGCGGAAAAGTCAATATGACGGCTAAGGCTGAATTTGGACATGCGCAATTGCGGGTCTTAAATCCCGCTTTTTTATTCGACGGTATTGAAGATCAAGTTTCACCTCAAGGTGAAACTTTGTTAAACGTTTGGATGAGCCATGGTGATATTGTTACCGAATTACCGCCAGGCTTTGAAGCGACAGCTTGCACCGACAATTCGCCTCTAGCGGCGATGGCGGATTTCAAACGGCGATTTTTCGGTTTGCAATTTCATCCTGAAGTTACGCACACCCCTCAAGGGTATTGTATCTTAACGCATTTTGTAATTTACATTTGTCAGTGCGCACCTAATTGGACTACCAAACATATTATCGAAGACAACATTCGAGATATTCAGGAAAAAGTCGGCAAAGAACAGGTCATTGTGGGATTATCTGGGGGTATGGATTCCGCGGTGACAGCAACTTTGCTTCATAAAGCCATCGGCGATCAACTGGTTTGTATTTTAGTCGATACCGGATTGATGCGATTGAATGAAGCGGATGAAATTTTAAATGTATTTCAAAAACATTTAGGGAGCAAGGTTATTTGTGTTGATGCAAAAGATCGTTTTATGAAAGCGTTGAAAGGAATTTCAGATCCTGAAAAGAAGCGCAAAATTGCTGGCGAACAATTTATTCGTGTATTTGAAGCACAAGCTAAAAAATTAAATGTAAAATGGCTGGGGCAAGGTACTATTTATTCCGATGTTATTGAATCTGCAAAAACAAAAATGGGAAAAGGCCATATTATTAAAACACACCATAATGTGGGGGGATTGCCGTTAAATATGGAATTGAAACTCATCGAGCCGCTACGGGAATTGTTTAAAGATGAAGTACGCAAATTAGGACTCGAATTGGGATTACCCGCGGATTTAATTTATCGACATCCGTTTCCCGGCCCTGGTCTCGCGATCCGCATTTTGGGAGAAGTGAATGCAGAGTATATTAATATTTTGAAACAGGCTGATGCCGTCTTTATTGAAGAATTAAAAAAATCCGATTACTACCACCAAGTCAGTCAAGCCTTTGCTGTTTTTATGCCTTTGAAATCCGTGGGCGTTAAAGGAGACGCTCGGCATTATGGTTATATTATCGCTTTGCGCGCTGTAAAAACGGTGGATTTTATGACGGCGCAATGGGCAGATTTGCCGCATGAATTTTTATCTAAGGTAGGTCATCGAATAGTGAATGAAATTAAAGAAGTCTCCCGCGTTGTTTATGACATGACTAATAAACCGCCGGCGACGATCGAATGGGAGTAAGAAATGCGTAGAAATGAAGATTCAGAAGTCATTGCCGTCGTCTTTTTCAGAATTGTCTGTGGTAATTTCATTGTTAGGGCTGCTTGTGGGAGTGGGAATGCTGGAAAAAGAAAGACTCACAGTGTTTGCGATTAATGACTTATGGTTTTTGACTCTGCCTCTATTCAAGGACACAGTGAAGGGGGGTCGCTTGGGTTCCTTTGGCTTTTTTTGTTTGGACGTTTAGGAAAACTATTAAAAAAGCTTACGATGTTGCAAATGCTCCTCGTTTTTTATGATAAAGGAACAAGGAATGGATAGCGCGTTTGCAAAAACACCTCCTAATTTACTAATTGCCGGCGTTGATGAAGCGGGACGCGGCTCATTGGCGGGTCCAGTAATTACCGCTGCTGTTATTTTAAATCCCGAGACAATTATTGAAGGACTTGCGGATTCCAAAAAATTATCATTGAAAAAACGCGAAGAGCTGTACGAAAAAATCATTACGAATTGTAAGGCATTTGCCATTGCACGTGCTGATGTAGATGAAATTGATCGATTGAATGTTTTAAGATCCACTTTATTAGCCATGCAGCGCGCCATTAATCAATTCTCCATTCAACCCGATAAAGTGTTAATTGACGGGCATTGTTCTCCTAATTTGCCGTATGAAACACAAGCCGTTGTTCAAGGTGATCAGATCGTACCCGCGATAAGTGCAGCGTCCATTTTGGCAAAAGTTACGCGTGATCGAGAAATGCTAAAATATGACGTGCAATATCCTGACTACGGCTTTGCCATTCACAAAGGTTACGGAACGAAAGCCCATTTAGTAGCTATTCATCGTTTTGGCATCACACCTGTCCATCGAAAAAGTTTCGAACCTGTGAGGCAGCTGAAACTTTTCATTCCGGAGGAATAACTCTATGGAGCAAAGTGAAATACGCAATAATAATACATTCCCGTGTTTTGCTTCGCTCCATAGGGGCTATTTTGGAAAGTAGAATTAAAATTGTTGCTGATTTCCTGTTACAATCTATTTTCATTGATACGAACTTTAAGGAGCCTTGATGGCAGAAAAATTATATATTTCAGTGCTTTGTGGAGGACAGTCTATTGAACATGAGATTTCTATTCAGTCAGCGAAGAATATTGTAAACACCTTGGACGCTTCTAATTATTTTATTTATATTGTTTTTATTGACCATGTGGGTCGATGGTATTTGATTGACCAACCGAAAATGTTTTTAGCGGATTCACCTAACCATCTGGTCAAAGAGGGGGGCGCACGGCCGATTACTATTGCTTTTGGAGACGCTGCAAAGCCTTGGCAGTCATTAAATGGCGACGCTCGCCGTTATTCGGCAGATTGTGTTCTCCCCATGGTGCACGGGACCCAGGGGGAAGATGGAGCTTTGCAGGGGTTGTTAGAGCTTTTAAATTTGCCGTATGTGGGTGCGAATGTGCAAAGTTCTGCAGTTTGTATCGAAAAGGACCTTACCAAAACGGTGCTTCGAGCAGGTGGAATTCCTGTAGTGGATTGGCATACACTTTCACCCCCAGATTCCACAGAGGGTGTGTATCAGCGACTTCTCAATCGGTGGGGTGTTTCTGAGTTATTTGTGAAAGCGGTGAGTTTAGGTTCTTCAGTAGCGACTTTGCCCGTAAAGACAGAAACAGAATTTACAAAAGCGGTTGAGGAAGTTTTTTGTTATGACGATCGCCTGATGGTTGAGCCACGGATTCACGGACGGGAAATTGAGTGTGCGGTTTTGGGGAATGGAACTCCAAAAGCTTCTTTGCCAGCTGAAATTATTCCTCATCACGATTATTATTCGTATGAGGCGAAGTATCTCGATCCTAACGGCGCTACAACGACAACGTCTGTTGAGCTATCGGAATCAGTGACTAAACAGATTCAGCAAACAGCCATCGACGCTTTTAAAATGGTGCATTGTTCGGGGATGGCACGGGTGGATTTTTTTGTTACGCCTAACAATAAAATCATGGTGAATGAAATAAATACTATTCCTGGATTCACGAGCATTAGTATGTATCCAAAAATGTGGGAAGCCAGCGGATTGCCTTGTCCGAGTTTGTTGGATCAATTAATTGAATTAGCCATTGACCGCCACCGAGCACAGCAGAAATTGATACGGTGTTATGAAGTAAAGGCAAAGCAAAGTGAAAAGTCAGTTTAATCTGTTTTTCTTGACACTTCGTCCGGCGATCTCGTCATCCCTACCTCCCCGTCATTTCCGCGCAGGCGGGAGTCCCAGTGCACCTTTGGTGCGCTGGATCAACTATGTTTGAATTGCTGTGAGCAAGTTTGAAAACTGGATAATAAATAGTCATTTTACACACCTTATTCACAGCTTCACAGTGATACCGCAGTTAGCGATTTTTTCTGTTCAAATTTTTTTAATCTGGCATTGGCGATAACAATAATTTTTCGTATTAGTGCTACAAACGCTACCATTTTCTTTTTCCCTTTTTTAACGAGCCCCTCATAAAAGCTCTTTAAT
Source organism: Coxiella endosymbiont of Ornithodoros maritimus (assembly GCF_907164965.1). Lineage (GTDB taxonomy): Bacteria > Pseudomonadota > Gammaproteobacteria > Coxiellales > Coxiellaceae > Coxiella. Next base: position 6 of record NZ_CAJRAM010000056.1, on the reverse strand, counting down.
TCTGAA
>NZ_CAJRAM010000055.1 GCF_907164965.1 Coxiella endosymbiont of Ornithodoros maritimus | reverse complement strand
AACGCTATTTATATCATGATGGAAACTCACAATCCCCTGCCCGCGCAGGAATGACAGGGGGCGGGGACGACAGGTTGACAAAGTGGGTGATGGCAAAGTGCGGGAATGACTAGGGTTGTGAGTGACCATGCTTAAAGAAATAAAGAGGAGTTTGTAAATTGACAATTTCTTTTGTCCACTTAAAAATTCATAGTGAATATTCTATTGTGGACAGTGTCGTACGCATCGATCAATTATTGCAGCGCGCTGTGGATTTAAAAATGCCGGCTGTTGCTTTAACCGATGAAGTTAATCTTTTTGCGCTTGTTAAATTTTATCGTCAGGCAATAAACAAAGGAATAAAGCCTATTATTGGATCGGAATTACTATTAACTGCAGGCGATGATATCTTTCGATTCACGGCTTTGTGCCAAAACCGAATTGGTTTTCGTCACCTCATTCAGTTATTATCCCGCGCTTACGTGGAGGGACAACAGCGCGATCACGTATTAATTCAGTCCGAATGGTTGGTGCAAGCCAAGGAAGGATTAATTATTTTGTCTGGCGCTCGTCGAGGGGACGTTGGACAGGCATTGTTACAGCGTCGCTTGTCATTGGCGGAGGAACGATTAAGGCGTTGGATAAAGTATTTTCCCGGTCGCTTTTACTTAGAATTACAGCGTACCCGACGGGACCAAGAAGAGGAGTATATCCATTCAGTCATTGAATTATCACTAAAACATCGCGTACCTGTCGTAGCTACGAATGAGGTGTGTTTTTTGTCGCAGAGTGATTTTAAAGCGCATGAAGCGCGGGTATGTATTCATCAAGGTTATCTTTTACAAGATCTCAATCGCCCTCTCGAGTATAGCGATCAACAATACTTTAAAAGTGCTGAAGAAATGAGAGCGCTTTTTTTGGATATTCCAGAAGCATTAGAAAACACAGTAGAAATTGCTAAACGTTGCAGCGTTCCTTTGTCGTTGGGCGAAGTTTTTTTACCTAAGTTTTCTGTCCCTGCCAATTTGAAAGTAGAAGATTATTTTCGCGCTCAAGCCAAACAAGGTTTAACCCACCGTTTAGTTGGATTAGAAATAAAAAATAATTTAACCTGCAAAGATTACGAGGAACGTTTAGAAACCGAAATAACGGTGATCACAAAAATGGGATTTGCCAGTTATTTTTTAATTGTGGCTGATTTTATCGCGTGGGCAAAGCAACATCATATTCCGGTAGGTCCGGGGCGAGGTTCTGGTGCGGGTTCTTTGGTAGCTTATTCGCTGGGAATAACAGAACTTGACCCTTTAGAACATGATTTGTTGTTTGAACGCTTTTTGAATTTGGAACGTGTTTCAATGCCTGACTTTGATATCGATTTTTGTATGGAGGGCCGCGATCGCGTTATCGATTACGTGGCTAAACGTTATGGTCAGGAAGCGGTCGCACAAATTATTACTTATGGCACGATGGCAGCGCGCGCCGTGTTGCGCGATGTCGGCCGTGTTTTGGGATTGCCTTACGGTTATGTGGATAAAATCGCAAAATTAGTTCCCTTTGAATTAGGCGTGACGTTGGAAAAGGCGCTTGAGCAAGAAGAAGTGCTGGCTAAACGCTACGAGGAAGATGAAGAGGTTAAAAATCTTATTGACCTTGCAATGAAGCTAGAAGGACTGACGCGGAATGCCGGCAAACACGCTGGAGGTGTTGTGATTGCTCCTACTAAATTAACGGATTTTGTTCCGCTTTATTCTGAACCCGCTAGCGATCATGTGGTTACGCAATTTGATAAAGATGATGTAGAGGCCGTCGGTTTAGTTAAATTCGATTTTTTAGGCTTGCGAACATTAACCATTATTAATTGGGCAGTCCAACATATTAATGCCAAACGTAAAATTCAAAATGAAATAGAACTTGATATTGGCACGATTCCACTGGATGATCCAAAAACGTATGCGCTTTTAAAAAGCTGTGCCACAACCGCTGTATTTCAGTTAGAGTCTCGAGGCATGAAAGAATTAATTCGGCGGCTGCAGCCGGATAATTTTGCCGATATTATGGCATTGGTTGCTTTATTCCGACCCGGCCCTTTGCAGTCGGGTATGGTGGAAACGTTTATTGCTTGCAAACACGGAGAGCAGTCAGTCCATTTTCTTCACCCTGCGTTAGAACCTATATTAGGCACCACTTATGGGGTGATTCTTTACCAAGAGCAAGTCATGCAAATTGCGCAGGTGTTGGCGGGTTATTCTTTGGGCGCCGCGGATGTTTTGCGCTATGCCATGGGAAAGAAGAAACCCGAAGAAATGGCAAAACAGCGTGCTGTTTTTCTTGAGGGTACGAAAGCGCGGGGTCTAAAGGAAGCGTTGGCAAATCAAATTTTCGACTTAATGGAAAAATTTTCGGGCTATGGATTTAACAAATCGCACTCAGCGGCTTATGCGTTGATTGCTTATCAAACGGCGTGGCTAAAAGCGCATTATTCGGCGGAGTTTATGGCGGCTGTTTTATCGTCGGATATGGATAATACGGATAAAGTGGTTGGATTTATTAATGAATGCCGTGACATGAATTTGGAGCTGTTGCCGCCGAATATTAATTGGAGTCATTATCCTTTTACGGTAAGTACTGAAGGTCAAATTGTTTATGGTTTAGGGGCGATAAAAGGCGTGGGTGAAGCCGCCGCTATGAATATAGTTGCTTGCCGCAAAGCTGAAGGTGAGTTTAAAGGGCTCTTTAATTTTTGTTCTCGTGTAGATTTACGTAAAGTAAACCGTCGTACTGTAGAGCCATTAATTCGTTCAGGCGCAATGGATACTTTTGGCGTTTCACGTGCATCTTTATTTGAATCGTTAACCAAAGCCTTCCAAGCAGCCGAGCAAAGAAATCGGAATATGATCTTAGGCCAACACGATTTATTTGGTGAAGCAGTTAAGGGGATCGACGAAGATTATACGGAAGTGCCAGAGTGGAACGATAGCGATCGTTTGCGAGGAGAAAAAGAAACGTTAGGATTGTATGTGAGTGGTCATCCTTTGCAAGCTTGTATCAAAGAGATGAAAGCAGTGGGCGCTGTACCCATCAATCATTTATCGCTTTCAGAAAAAAATTCAGTTGTTATCGCAGGAATGATGATGGGTATACGTACGATTACAACGCGCAGTGGTAAGCGGATGGCGATTTTGTCTCTTGAAGATCAAACGGGAAAGATTGATGTCACGCTGTTTAACGATCTATACCAACAGGTCATTGCCGATTTAAACGACCATGCGATTTTAGTCATCCGTGGAACGGTTGGCAAAGATGATTACACGGGTGGTAAGAAAATGGTGGCCGATATGTTATTAACGCTGGATAAGTTCCGAGAACAGATGGTAAAACGGCTGCTTATTCGGCTAGAGGCTGAGGACGAGGTAGACCAGCTTTTAACGGAATTACCTCCACTGATTAAGCCCTATGTCGGCGGACGATGTCCAGTGGCCGTTGCTTATCAAAGCAAAGCAGCGGTTGCCGAATTAGTTTTAGGCGAGGCTTGGAGAGTGAAAGTGAGCGATAACTTATTAAGTGAACTGAGTAAATTATACGGGAAAGACCAAATTGAGTTAGAATACTAAAGATTCAAGTAGCCCGTATGGCGAAGCGAAATTAGGGGCTATGGGCGTTCTATCTTAGACTACTTCGATGAAACTTTCAGTAAGGGCGCATCTTGCCCTTTTTTATTACATTACTGTAGGGATTAACTTTCCCTTTTATTAAAGACGCTCCGGGGTCTATTTTACCTTCGCTTTTTGTCGTCTTGCGTACGAGCGTTGCGAGCCTGATTTTATTGCCGGTCCTCCTTTTACAGAGGAAAAAACAACGTCTTCAATAGTGAGCGTAATTTGTGAATGAGAAAATAATTGTTTCAAACTCTCTGTATTCGTGCAGCTTTGAATAAATAACGAAGTGACCTGTTGATAAACAAGTGAAGTTTGATAACAATAAGTAAGTATTTCAACGAATAAAAAAAGTAAATAATGAGGATTATTGCGATGATACCATATTAACTGAAAGAAAGATGGCAGGAGCGATTTGTAAAGAGAATTTTGATATCCATCGGTAAAAGGATAATGCTTTCGCATGAGATGTTGTAGGTTTGATGGTAAAAAATTAAAAAGAAGATGAGTTTCCTCTTTAAAAAGATTATAGTTTTGAACAAGAGAAAGTGGGATTGCAAAAAACGAGTTTGAAATGATATTGTCAACTTCTTTAAAGAAAAGATGTGGCTGATTAAATTTTGCTTAGGTTTCGTAATAAAGGTGTTCTGTAATAAAAAGTGAAAAATCGATCAAAAATAAAAAATCAGCTTCTAGTTCATTTAATTTTTCTAAGGAAACCCCGACAAAATCAACCAAAGGTTTGTTTGTAAGATGATAATCATCTAAATATTTCGCTGAAACCATTAATGCAATACCAAAGAGACGATAGACGTTGCTTCGAGTAATTGTAATGTTCTTTTTTTCTTTAATTTCTTCGGCTCTTCTAATTTAGGATAAAAGCGTGAATAAAAACATCCCACTCTGCGACGTATTTATGAGTCTTTGGATTTTTTATCGCTTTAAACCTTGAAAAATAATTAAGCAGTGGGTAAGGAGGTGGGCAACTATGAAATGAACTTTTTTCGGCAGGTATTAAGGAAAAGGCGGAAGAAAGGTCTGATATGCGACAGATAGCCCCAATAACCTCATCTAATGTTGATTCTGATTGCGTTCGCATTCTCCATACTTTTCAGAGTTTAATTTTTATGAATTGTCTTATAGTTTTTTAAACTTAGTCAAGTTAAAAGCCTGAGCGAGCCGATCATTAATAAAAAATTAAGCTTTGTTTTGCTTGTTTTATTTTAAAAAGGGGTGTTGAAGTTCAGCCACTAAATATATTCATATTCAATTGAGGAAACGTATGAGTCCTCTTTACCGTTCTCGCAAAAAAGTAGTCATATCCTTTTATTCCGCTGGTTCTCATATCAATGGCCATTCGCTATTCTTTGGGGATAGTCCTGAGAATCAGAAAAAAGTGCCTGATATTAATGACTTAACCAGTTTAGCGCCATTCCCTTTACTAAAAATGAAGTTTTCCATATAGGAGAAGGGAGTCGAAGAGTACGATACATTTAACGAAGTGACTGAGGAAGTACAGGGATGCCGAGATAGTTCCACTCTAGGTACGGGTAAAGGAGCTAAGCTCGACTTTTCTTGATGAGTCGCCTATCATCCCTCGTATGAGCACATTCTATAACACATTGAATATTAAATTAAAAAATATTTCAAAAAAACGCGTTATTGCGAGTTTTAAGACAGCGGTTGCCTGTTTGATCGGCCTTGTCATCGGCGAATTATTGCATTTATCAATGCCACAGTGGGTGCTGATCACCATCGTGGTGGTCATGGCAACAACTATCCGGATTGGGGGGACGATACAGAAGTCTTATTTCTGTTTGCTGGGGACTCTTATCGGCGCTCTTTTGGCGGCTGGGTCGCTCTATCTGTTGGGAGATCAACCTACAATCATTCATGTTTTATTGATATTATTGTTAGTTGTTTTTTCTTATCTGGCTAGCAGCTCTAGTAATATTAGCCAATTTGGTTTGCTGGGCGCTACGACCATGGTCATGGTATTGGATGCCCGAACACCCACATTAAAAACGGCCTTGGATCGCACATTGGAGATATCTCTTGGAATTGTTATTGCTATTTTGGTGACCCGCTTTATATTTCCGGTCCATGCTAAAAAACTCCTTCGTTTCAGGATCGCGAACACTATAAAACAATTTCAGGCGCTTTATGAATTGTTCGTAACCTATAAATTAACGCAGGAATCACTGGCTGAACAGGAAAAGATTGAAAACAATATTATTACGGATGTATTTAAACAACATACCTTGTTGCAAGAAGCTGTAAACGAAGACCCTAGCGTTAAGAAATATCGGCTTACCTATCAAGCTATTTTCTTGTTAGAAGGGAAATTATTACGAAGCATTTACATGTTGCGACAAACCATGCTTACGGAGTCCATTCAATTTCATGATTTTTTTCAAAATCAAGATATTATTAAGCTTAACCAACAGATAGTTGATTTGTTCGATTTCATTCATGCAATTTGCTCAAAACAAGTGCCGACAGTGATACTTCTTTCAAAGGAAGAGCTTTATGGGAGCATAGAAAAAATAATCCAGTCCTTATCAGAATCGAAAGGCTCCGCTTATCGAATTATTAATATCCACGCTTTTGAATTTTGCTTGGAACATTTGGTTAATGTATTGTATAAAATAGAAAAATTAGTGCAAAAACTTGATAGCAAACACGGCAATCAGCACAATATTAAAACTCCCACTACGCATAATAAACCGGCATAAACTATTTTCAAATGAAATTTAGGTAATTTCACGCTAAGTTTTGAACCCCAATGAGCCGCTAAAGCGCTGGGAATGAGCGCAATAATGGATAACGGAATATTCACAAACCCAATGTGATTACCGGAAATCCCGACTTTTAAAAACCTGTGGTCATCAACAACAAAGCAGCAATGGCTGAAAACACAGTGCTTGTTAAGGTTGCACACCCGATCGCGCGCCAAAGATTGACACCGCATTTATGCAAATAAAGGACCGTGAAAACAGCAACACCCAATAAAAACCAGAGTAGGCCGATAATCGTCGTCATTATTCGATTGAAAAAAGAGAATAAAGACCAGGTTTTAGTGTCGCGGTCTTGATGATAAAATCCCAGCCAGACGGCGACCAATATTACCACCAATCCGAATAGGCGTTTGAGATAAGAGCTGGGAGTAATATTCAGTAAAATAATGGCTAGAAGGGTGCCTACTGATAACCCTGAAAAAATTTTTTTAAAAATACTTAAATCAATAAGGTTATTTTGCCATTGCACTCGCGTGGCCGATATTCCCAATAAAGCGCTGACGGCGGCCGTCGTAGCGATTGCTATTTGCATTTGATAGCCTTGGGCAAGTTCAAAGTGATGCAATACATAATAAAACCCGGGTGTCATCACTAAACCAGACCCGCCACCAAAAACGCCGTAAATAAGTCCAGCGCCGATGCCCAAGGCGATGCAGTCAATGATTAATAAAAACATATCCACAGCAATAGACTCCCAATGGAGCCCGTTTTCACGGGATGATGAGGGATAAACGAGAGAGCTACAATAAGGGGGTATTGATTTTGGATTCAATAGATAATGCAATTAAATTTAAGAAAACACCCGGTGGCCCATGTCGACGGGGCATCTTTATCGACTAAGAGGTCCATTTTTTTATCTTCGAGAATTCCTTCAACAGCTTGTGCGCAAAAATCATTATCTTGAGATCTTCTCGCAATATAGCTGAGGGATAAGATCCCAGACATTGTCTTTCTATCGTTGGGCACAATCAGTCGATGGATTTGCTTTTTTTCCATTTGTTTGATGGCCTCATCCAAGCCATCGTTTTCATAACAATATTCGACATCTTCGCTCATAACATCACGCAAGGCTGTGTCCTCAGGATCTTTTACTTGAGCGGCAGCCTGTAGAACGATGTCTCTGTCGGTGACAGTTCCAATTAATTTATCATTTTATTCGACGGGGATGAATCCGCAATCCAATTGCTCCATTTTCTTCGCAGCTTCTTTCACACTGCTCGTAGGGGGTAAATAAACTGGTTTTTTAGACATAATTTCCTTCACTCGCATAACGATTCCTCCTTTGATTGGTTCTATAAATAATAGTATAGCGAGATAGTAAAAAAACTGTTTTTAAATCAAAAAATTATCGATCTTTGCGCCTGCGGTTTGGCACGATATAAAAAAATGCACGCAGGAGGGAGAGCGGTGTGGATTGGGTGTGCGCATAGCGATTATTGGCGCGGCCTGTTTTCATTCCGCTGAAATAATACCTATCGATGATGCTGAAGTATGGTTGGCTCTGAATTTAAAAAGGATAGACGAATCTTTGATTCCCTAATCATCGGAGCTGATATTAGTAGTCTTTCGGCAGCCAGTCAACTTTTTGATGCCGGTTTTGATATTATTATATTAGAAGCTAGAAATCGGATTGGCGGACGTATCTATACAGACCGCAGTCACGCTTTTCCTCTTGATTTAGGGTAGGCTAGGTGCATGATTTGGGTCAAATGCGTTGGTGAAAACCTTAGAAAAGCTCAAGCTTAAAACCCTTCCTTACAGTGGGATGTTAACGAAGTCTGAAGAGCATTTCTTTTATTCAGCTAGAAGAGTTGAAAAAGTTTATTAATCATTTTTTTTAAAATAATTAAGTATCAATCTGTTATGGGAAAAGTGTAAAGGAAATACTAGGAAAAAGACTTTTTTCCACTGAAACTGAATTAGATCAGAAAGAATCAGTAAACAACTGGATAGCTTACCTTATCAGCGGTTGGACGGGAGCCGACATTGATAATTTTTCTACTTATATTTTTCAACAAGCGCTTCAAGAAAGTGGTCAATCCTATCTTTTAGGTGGATACGATCATGTGATCGATTCTTTAGTACAGAAACCTCAGAATTGTGTTGGAATCGCCCCTTAGTAATGTGAATTACTCGGATACTCGGATGATCATGTCTAAGTAATCACTAATCATCGGGCTTATTATGCAAAAGCTTATGCAAAAGCCGTTATTGTTGCCCTTCCCATTGGGGTATTACAAAAAGGAAAAGTCATTTTTTCTCTCGCACTCCCCACACGTAAACAAAATGAAATAATGTAAATGGATTCCCCTCTTTTAAATAAAATAATTCGAATTTCCTGATTGTTTTTGGAAAAAGGAAGCGCTTAGCTTGCGATATTTGCCAGCTAACCAACGAAGCGTTGCGTTTTGCGTAAAGTATCAGAAGTTAATGGATGTGCCTTTTCTCGTAGGATTAGTGGGCAGCAGTTTGGCAGAAACCATTGAAAAATCAAATAAACAACAATGCGATCACTTTGCCCTATCTCCATTGAAAAAAATATATGAAAATCATTTTATCGAGCCATCAAATATTACTGTTACTCAATAGCGCGGTGATCCGTATTCTTGAGGGACTTATTCTTTTTTACCGAAAGAAAGCTCACCCGATTGTTTTGACGAGTTGGCTTCTCCTATCGAGGATAAATTATTCTTTGCAGGGGAAGCAACCAATAAAGAAATGTTTTCAACGGTTTAGGGCGCTTATTCGAGCAGTTTGCGAGCCGCTAAAGAATTATTATATCGGCACGTACATTAACTGACAGGTTGGGGAAAATATGATTGTTAAAAATAGAGGTGCTATCAGCAATCCAGAAGGACGGTTTGAAAAAGAGAATTATGAGAAATTTGATGACGGATGGGAAAGCAATGCCGAAAAAGAATTATTGCCGCCCTTAGAAACCGTTTTATTTAAATATCAAGCGAAAACAGTTATTACGTGCAATGATTCGCTCGATGTTGGTTTTGAACAATCAATTAATCCTTACCACGGCTGTGAACATGGCTGCATTTATCGTTATGCGCGACCGAGTCATGCGTACATGAATATGTCTGCTGGTTTAGATTTTTAAACAAGAATTTTTTATAAACTAAATCCAAGTATGTCTGTAAACCTATTATTTTAGTGGCGAATACAGATCCTTACCAACTTGTCGAAAGGAAATTAAAAGTGACTCGTAGTATTTTGGAAGTCTTAAAGCAACATAACCATCCTGTGGTGATTATTACCAAAAGTTCGATGATCGAATGTGATCTAGATATTTTGGAAGAGATGGAGAATCGTTGATTAATGAGTGTGGTAGTTAGCGTGACTACGCCTTAGGAATAAATTGAAACAAATATTAGAACCGCGTACCTCTACGTCAAAAGCCATGATTACGTACTATTTCCAATTTAACAACACGAGGCATTTTTGTGCGTGTAATGACAGCGCCGATGATATCCATGATTAATGATATGGAATTGGAAAATATCTTGAAAGCAACCTGTGAGGCCGGAGCGCGACACGCCAGTTACACTTTAATCCGTTTGCCTTATGAGAAGTAAAAGATTTATTCAAAGAGTAGTTGGAACAGCGTTTCCCGAGCGGGCGAACTATGTGATGAACATCATTCGTCAAATGCTCGGGGGGTAAAGTGTACGATGTGACCTTTGGTCGGGGTATGCGTGGAGAAGGGGTGTTTGCTGATTTATTAGAAAAACGTTTTTACGGGGCCTGTAAAGAATTTGGATTAAATTCGCATCCAGCCCCCGTGCTGGATACTCAAAGTTTGAAGCGAAAAATGCCTTCTGCCGTACAATTGGATTTGTGGAGTTAATGATTTTCAGAGAAATAAATTAACGAGCGACTTTTGAAATTCAGGACCATAAAAAGCGCCGCCCACTGGGATGCTATTCCCTAGAGCTTCTTCAATGTTACTGATCCAATTAGGATCAAAGTCGCCACAAAGCTCGATCATTTGATAGCTTTCGTGATGTAATTGATGAGCTACTTCAATCGCTTGTTCTTTTATGATTCATATCAATGCCGATCGCTTTAAAACAGGACCCTTCTTTTTCCATCGTACTGATATTTGTTTTAGGATCAAAACCGGGCATTGACAAAGATGAAAGCAAAGGAGTTAAATTTCATAAAATCACTCATAAGTTTTGACGCTTATGATTCCACCCCACCCCCAAATTGTCAAATTGATAGTGGGATGTTACTATCATGTGCTCTTTGAAGGGGTGGTTCGCAATGCCAACGATTCAACTGCCGGATGGCAGTGTTAAACGATTTTCAAAGCCGGTGTCCGTTCAGGTAGTGGTGGAATCCATTGGAACTTCGCTTGCAAAAGCCGCGTTGGCGGGCAAAATCGATGATCGTCTTGTCGATGTTTCTTTCATTATTGATGAAGATGTGTCTCTTCGGATTATCACGGAGAAAGACCTGGAAGGGTTGGAGCTTATCCGCCACTCCGCAGCTCATCTTTTAGCTCATGCGGTAAAAGAATTATTCCCGAAAGCAGAGGTAACCATAGGCCCGGTAGTGGAAGACGGCTTTTACTACGACTTCGCCTTTGAACGCTCTTTTACCCCCGAGGATCTTGAAAAGATTGAAGAAAAAATGCGATCGCTGGCTAAAGCGGATTTAGCGGTTAAACGAAGGGTGTTAAGTCGTAATGAAGGATTAACGCTGTTTAAAAAAATGGGTGAACGTTATAAAGTCGAAATTATTCGCGACATTCCAAAAGAAGAAATATTGACGGCTTATCAACAAGGTGATTTTATTGACTTATGCCGAGGTCCGCATGTGCCTCGTACCGGAATGTTAAAAGCGTTTAAATTAACAAAATTAGCGGGTGCTTATTGGCGAGGCAATAGTAATAATGAAATGTTACAGCGCATTTATGGAACCGCATGGGCAGATACTAAAGCATTAAATGCTTACCTTTACAGGCTGGAAGAGGCGGAAAAACGGGATCATCGTTTACTAGCTAAAAAAATGGATTTATTTCATTTCCAGCAAGAGTCCCCGGGAAACGTGTTTTGGCATCCTAAGGGTTGGAGTATTATCCTGCAAATGAGAGAATACATTCGTCACATTACGCATAAATACGGCTATCAAGAGGTTCATACGCCACAATTAATTAACGCTAGCCTTTGGGATAAATCGGGGCATTTGGAAAAATTTGGCGATGATATTTTCAGTTTACTGTTGGAACCCCAGCAATATGTTATTAAGCCAATGAGTTGTCCGGCCCACGTCCAAATATTCAATCAAGGCGTTAAAAGCTATCGCGATCTCCCACTTCGCTACGCTGAATTTGGTGCTTGTCATCGCAATGAGCCTTCGGGCACGCTGCACGGTTTAATGCGATTGCGTGGGTTTGTGCAAGATGATGCGCATATTTTCTGTACGGAGGATCAAATTCAATCCGAAGTATCGGCCTTCATTGATCAATTACACGAAGTGTATGCGGATTTTGGGTTTACTGAGGTTATCCACAAGCTTTCCACACGCCCTGAAAAACGAGTGGGCAGCAACGAAGTGTGGAGTAAAGCCGAGCAAGTGCTTGCGGAAGCTTTGAACCGCAAAGGCGTCGAATGGGATATTTTGCCGGGGGAAGGGGCTTTTTATGGACCTAAAATTGAATTTTCTTTGCGCGATTCTTTGGGGCGAATATGGCAATGTGGGACAGTTCAAGTTGATTTCTCCGTACCGGAACGCTTAGGGGCGCATTATATTGCGGAAGACGGATCTAAAAGGCCCCCTGTCGTGATTCATCGCGCCATCTTAGGGTCTTTTGAGCGGTTTTTAGCGATTTTGTTGGAAGAATATGCTGGTAAATTACCCTTATGGTTGGCGCCCGTGCAGGTCGTGGTTATGAATATTACCGATCGACAGGCGGATTGTGTGGGCCGAACTGTAGAAAATCTTCAAAATCTGGAAATTAGAGCGCATTCGGACTTGAGAAATGAGAAAATCGGCTTTAAAATCCGCGAACATACTATTGCGCGTGTGCCTTATCTGGTTTCGATCGGTGATCGTGAAGTAGCTGATAAAACCTTAAGCGTGCGTGCTTTAGAAGACGAGGCATCGACCACGATAACGCTAGAAGAATTTGCTCGTCGATTGAAAGTGGAAATTAGTCAGCGTACCAGAAAGTCGTCAGCCCAAGCCCTCCGCTCCCCGTTGGTGGGGAGAGTTAGATAAGAAGGTAAGATTTTGTTTAAGAGGAGATAAAATATCAGATCAAAACGAACACGCGTCAATAACCAAATCCGCGTTTCTGAAGTGCGGTTGATTGACGAAAAGGGTGAGCAAGTAGGGGTTGTGAGAACTGATCGCGCCTTAACGATGGCCGAAGAAGCTGGATTAGACTTGGTAGAAATTTCTCCCACTGCTAAGCCGCCCGTTTGTCGTATCATGAATTTTGGTAAATACCAATTTGAGCAAAGCAAACGAAAAGTGGCCCAGAAGAAAAAGCAGCGCTTGGTCCATATTAAAGAAGTCAAATTCCGTCCTGGAACGGATGTGGGCGACTATCAAGTTAAATTGCGTAAGATTGCTACCTTTTTGGATCGCGGCGATAAAGTAAAAGTCAGCTTGCGTTTTCGGGGACGCGAAATGCAGCACCGTCAATTGGGTTTAGAGTTATTAGGTCGCGTGAAGCGCGATTTAAGGAATGTCATTAGTATTGTTATTGTTATTGAACAGGAGCCTAGGCTGGAAGGTCGCCAGATGACGATGGTGATTATGAAGCCTAAAGGTGAAGGTAATAAAACGAAGAGAGAAGATCATGCCGAAATTAAAGAGTAATCGCGGAGCCGTGAAGCGATTTAAAGTTACAAGTTCTGGTAAAATTAAACGGGCAGCGTCAAATCATAACCACATATTGACGAAAAAATCGCAAAAGCGTAAACGCCGTTTACGAAAAATACATGAAGTCGCTCCCAGTGATGTGAGGACTGTAAGTGAGATGTTGAGGGATTGATATATCGAGTTCCTATCCTTACCAAGACTAAAAAAGGTAAAACCCGTGATTTCCGTGCGTAGGCTGCCTACCGACAGACAAAGAATCGAGGGCTTTCACGGCCGAAGCCACGAGAATTCCGGCTAAAAGGCTAAGAAAA
>NZ_CAJRAM010000054.1 GCF_907164965.1 Coxiella endosymbiont of Ornithodoros maritimus | reverse complement strand
GACTCGGCCGTGAAGGTTTTGTATGCTTCAATTAATACAGCAGATGCCCCCGCGGGAGGACGACGGGTTTTTAAGTTTTTCACGCTTCACCACGGGTGGGTAATGATAGAGGCCCCTTGTGTTAAGAAGCTTTGAAAGGAACAAGGTGAATGAAAGAGAAGCATCAACTTTACAGCCATTAGGGGTTTGTGCTTAAGTTGACGCCTAGGCGTCCCCGCGGGAATGACCAGTTATTAAAATTACTGGAGGCTTTATTATGGATAAACTTAAAAAATTCGCTATTTACCTTACTAGAATCCGCTGGATGGGTATTTTGGATTTTCTAATTGGGGCGGCTGTTCTACTAAACGAATTTTTTTCTTTATGGGATGCTAATTTCTTTACTTCAAGTGGGGTGTCGCAACGTCTTATGTTTCTTGCTATGCATAATAATTTTGTTGTATTGAAAAACCTACCTCGCTTAGTGCCTCATGAAGCTGCTATACTAGGGCATCTAACAGCGGTAATTTTATTCTTGACTGCGGTGGCAATAATTTTGTTTATTATGCGCAACGTTATGTTTTTTACCGCTACCTTGATATTTTTCTTTTATTATTTATCGCATTTGTGTTTGCTGGGAATAATATCGACGTTTGAATATTTGTTACCTTTTTTATATTCTGTATTTGTATGGTTATCCTTTTTGTCAGATCATGCCTTGTTGCAGAGAGAGAATAAAAGAATTCAGTTCTTTGGCTTTAAAGTTTTTGAAAATAAGCAAGTTTTAGTGAATGTTATTCTTGTCGCTTCCTTACTGCTTTGGTACGTTAATTGTTTATCAAACAACCTTAATCAATTATCCAACCTTGTCGGCATTAAAACAGCAATGACCTTTGCAATCTTTGGAATAATCAGTTTGTGGATGTATAAATTATGTTATAAAATCAGACTCGGCATGACTATGACAATTCGGCTTTCCGTACAGTACGCCCTATTTACGCTAAATTACTTCATTTCCTGTGGTTAAAGTTATTGACAGTGCTGATTGGGGCCATGTTAGTATTTCAAATTTACGAAGATTATCTATTGCATTAGTTTACTATTATGGGTTATCAACAGCTCATCTATGTTTATAGAAAATACAGATTCTCTGGCTTTTTTCTGAACCTTTATCGAATTTCTTGGCACTAAAGCAGAAATTATAATGCCCATCCAGCTTGTAGTGGAATCCATTTGTGCGTTGTCATTAGTAATTTTAGTACTACGCGTATCTTTTATGATTATTGCCACACTTTTATTTGGGTTATTAACTTATGTTGAATCGGTGTGCCAGCAACATGGCCCCTGGCGGCTCCATCTATCCCGACTTGGACGTGGGAATTATTGTTTACGCTTGTAGTTAGTATTAGACCAGGACTACCTTCTTCTCCTGAAGAAGATCGTTATATTTTAAATCTGCTTGTTTCCGCCATGCACGCTGGTTTTGAAGATCAATCTAGATTTGCTAAGTGGTTTTCTACAAATTATCCAAATATAACCACCCCGTTTCCACCCCGAACCTATTTTGGTCATTATTTAACTGATTTATCTCTCTTTGCAAGAGCAATCCCAACGACAGGGCATCACAGTAAAATATTTTACTAACACTGAAGTGACTGTTATTAAGGCCTTAAAGCACAATCAATATGAAATTACGACGATGAAGGGAGTCAAAGGGGATTATATCGTTCTTTGCAGCGCTCACATTCCTAATAACCGGTATTCTAATTTAAGAGGATTTTGAGGTTGTCGACATAATCAATAGCTTGAAGGGGTTTTTGATAATATAGACCCGAATGAAGCAGTTGGAATTCTTAGATCAAGATTATCGGCAATTGATGCGGTTCGGAAATTAGAAAGGCAAGGTCATAGAGGAGAAATTTTTATGTTTTCTCGAAGCGGTTTATTACCTGCCGTGTTAGGTAAGGAGGTCACGCCTTATCCTTTGAAACATCTAACGCTTGATAATTTTGACCGCCTTACAAAAAGTGAGATGGAAAATTTACCGTTAGATGCCCTGATGGATTTATTTTGGAAAGAAATCAGCGAGGCAGAAGGCAAAAATATTTGATTTGACAGTATTAAAAAATCCTCTTTTGAGATTTCAGGCACCGAATGAATGGAGCACGAAATTAGACAAGCAGAAAAAGGCTAGCGTGCTTGGCAGCGAGTCTTAATTTGCATTCTATCCTATTGTTATTGTCCCTCAAGTATGGCGATTATTCTCTTTTGAGAAGAAAAAACGATTCTTGAGAGAATACCATAGTCTTTAATATGACTTATTTAGCGGCTTTTCCATTAGATAACGCTTATAATATTTGTCAGATGTTACTTGGCGGTCAGTTAGAGGTAATTGGTAGATTATCTATTAAGATCAATCTTTTATTATTCAGACCAGCGATAAAGAACATCGTTTTAGAACCTTATTTAATGCTATAGGTCCAGGCTATGACCCCACGGCTTTTCCGCTTTATCGTCGGTATTGAAGTTGAGGAGCGGCATCGCCCTCTTGATAAGGCGCTACTTGCTTAGGACCTCGAACGAAGCCTTGCGTTTTTAGAGTTGCTACTCGAATTTAAAAACAAAATAGGAAGTCGTCTTAATGAGGTGGTCGGTATTAGCGATCGCTCCTTACGTATTTTGATAAGTTTAAAAGGTCATCTTATACTTGATAGTTTCCTTTTTTCTGATTTTTCGTTATCAGTAAAACCGCTTTTCGAAAAAGCTACCGCACTTAAAGTACAAGGACGTTTTTTGAATTAATTGATCGCGTTGATACCTTTTTCTCTAGCGTTAACAACGTTCAAGAATGGCAAAAAGCTACGACGCTTATAAAGAATTCTTGGAACCTATTAATTAGTGATATTCCTAATTTTACCCTCACCTCACAGCATAAAAATAAAGCGTTTCTGCTCTTAATATTAGAGCAATACATAATTCACTTAAACGAAAGAAAAGAGGATTATGATTCCCAGTTCTTTTTTATTCTTTAGAGAGGGAATTTCAATAAAAGAAAAAATGGTGGCGGCGGAAAAATTAAAGAATAGTAGAAGATCCCTGGGAGAAAGGATAATGGAATAAGTTAAGAAGTTTGAAAGACGACCCTGTATTAAGGAACGGGCGACTAGGACAAGATCTATTGCCATATGTTAAAATTACAATCTGCGGAAGACAAGCGTTTCTTGAATGAAGTCATATGCTAGCTTACTTCGAGGCCCCCTTTCCATAAAGAAATCTTTAATAACTATTTTTTTAATGGGTGATTTATCATTTCATCCACTTTTAGGTGGCTTTTGTTCGAGATTATGTTCATGTGATGGACTTAGCAGAAGCTCATTGACTAACTTTCTACTATTGTCAGTAGAAGAGCCCTCTAATTTTAGCTGTTTTTATGCGATCGCTAGCAGTTCAATTTTAAAAGTGTATCACGCGCTATTGCTATTGAGCTGGCGTCAAGGAAATTTACAATATAAATTTTATGTAAAGTTTCTGATAGACTTAACCTATACTGAAACCAAAGAGTAGAGGAGTCAGGATGCACCCGAAATTGTCTAAATCACCTCTGACCTACGTGTTAGCACAGGTGAAGTTTACTAGCATCGGGGACATTGAAAAATATGTTCCTGAGTTTCAGGATAAGATTCCTGATCTCTTCCTTCATTATCAGTTTGCTAATATTTAGGCGCTTCAATTAAAGGAAGGCCAACAGCTCAATCATGCCATTTTGAAGCAATAGCAGCAATAGCATTTTATAGATAAAAACAAGCAAACCGGTATTATCCTTGATAAGCAAACAATCATCATCCATACGACCTGTTGTGATCGCTTCCAACCTTTATTGGAAAAATTTGCAGGGGTATTGAGTAAATTCCATGAGCTTTTAAAGTTTTCTCTCTTTATTAGTTTAGGATTGCGTTATATCAATTTTTAACCAAAACAGAAACCACCCAGTACAGCCAAAGAAGGCGTGATAAAAATTCAGGCTATTCGCATCGCTGATAGGCAGTTCGTTGGTGGATTATAAAATGTTTTTATACCACCAGAATTGTTTGGATCGGGTAAGTTTCTAACTTTTGAAGGACGACGTGAGCCCGAAAAAGATTTCTTATTATTAGACCTCGATTATTTTAGTACGGACCAAGGTGATTTTGATATAGACGTCATTTTAAGATGGCTTTATCGATTACATGAAGTAATTTATTAAGGATTCTCTCAAGCAATTGGGGCGGCGAACTTGGTAAGCTGGAAGTAAGGGATGTATGTATAAAAGCGAGATCTCATTATCTAATCTGCCACATACCGGATTGGTTGAGGTGGAAGATAGTTCTACACAAGGGACTGATTTTATAGAATACAATCCTAAAGTGACTCCTGTCCTTGTAGCTGCCTTGGTAGGGGTATTGGCGATTGGTACAGGGACAACTCAATTGGGCTTCTATCCCCTGCTAGGACAAGAGTCCACCGCTGTTGTCGGCACTCAATCGCAGCAAAGTGCTGTGCCTCATGCCATTGAGATGCGATCATTTAATGAGCAGCTCCAGCAAGTAAAGCGATCAATGGGTCTCAATGTTTTGGAATTAGCAGCTATTTTACGAGTCACTCGTCCTACGATTTACGGTTGGATGGCGTCAGAAGAAATTGAAATGCGTAAGAAGAACTAAGAGCGCTTAAATCGTCTTTATGAAATTGGTAAAGCTTGGAGAGAAAAAAATTGGGGCGTCTAGGCAGTTATTCCATAAAACATTAGGCGATTCCAATGAGTCGCTTTTAAAAGGTAGACAGTGGGATTTAGGTAGCATCTGTCAATATTTAAACAGCGATAATCGATCTGTTACAACCAGGCGGCAATAAGAGGAGGCGCATGAGGCGTTGCTAAAAAAACATGGTTTTGAACCCTTATGCAAGGAGGAGAGGGAGGATAAACTCAATGATATTGATTTTATGATTCACAATGCAAAAAACATTCATCGACTCTCAGAAAATAAAACAGAATGGCTGGAAGCAAGGAGCCAGGCGTTGAAATTATTCGCACATATGACATTGAGCAATGTTACTAAGATCGAGTTAAAGGAAAAATCCTAGAGAACTACACTTATTTATTGACGCGATGGGTAATTTAGCATTTTCCCTTATGAACGATATTTTATTCGACGAGATCAGCTAGAAAACTTACAAGCAGATTCTGTTGTAACGGCAGATCAGCCATTAAAAATCCTTACTACGTGGATTGCTAAAAGATACATACGCCCAGGGTTTCCAGATGAGCTCAATGATCGCATTAAGGCAATCAATAGAAAATTAAAGAATATCATGGAAAAACATGTTAAAAGCACGTTGGGGTTATTTATTGATGTGTTACCTGATCAAGAAATTGCTTCCGATCAAACCTATAAAATTTGTGTGGTTGTATTGATGCACCAGGAATACGAAAATGATGAAGAAGAATTATAAAAGCTTAAAGATAGTTTCGATCGAATATTCAATTGAATACTCATTTTATTAGATAAAATTAAAGGAGTTGAGGTTGATGAAATTTCTCAGTTTCTTACAACTAATATCAGTTATTTTGAAACCAAGAAACTGAAATAGTGGGATCTTGATTATTTAAATTTTTTAAATGACGAAGATAATGAGATTATCAATAACACAGTGTTATAGCGAAGAAAAAAGAAATGCAATTAAATGAATTATAAAATCTCAACAGAGAATAGCACTCCATGCCAGCATTTGCTTAAATTCTGCGAGGAAAACACGAAGTTAGAAAGATGAAGGGCGATTAACTCAGTTCATAACGCACAGAGCGCAATGTTCTTGAAGCATTCTTTTCATAAGCAAGCTTATAATTAAACGATTTTTCGATTTTCTTTTGAGTCAAAAGGAGGCGGAGCAGGGTTTCCGTTTAATTTCATTGTCCCTGGTTTGTCTATGAATGAGCCCTCTGAGAGGGCAAATCCTAAATAGAAGTGTGACAGTCAAAAATCCTATATATTCATGTTCTTGAGAGAGTTGAATAACAAGGAGACTATCGTATGGGTAAGTATACTCATTTGACGATCTCAGATCGACGTTGTTTTTATACATTGCTTGAAATAGAGTTTTCCATGACGGAGATAACAAAGCAGTTATCAAAGCATCGGTCAACGCTATACCGAGAGGTCAACGCTATACCGAGAACTGAAAGGTAATAGTGAGCCGGATGGGGTACTGAGCCTATAAAGAGCCAATTAAAAACAGAAGAGCGGGGAAAGCAAAAACGGCTAAGCAAATTACAAAAAAATAGTGTGCTGCGGGATTACGTTGTTAGAAGCTTAGAAAAGGGTTGGAGTCTGGAACAAATATCAGGTCGCATGAAATACCGCAAACTCACTTTTTATGCCTGTCCTGAAACGATTTGTCAATTCGTCTATCGGTCGAAAAATAAAGCACTTTATCATTGCTTATCGTATAAAGAACCTAAGAGACAAAAGTGTTATGCCAGACAAAAAAGTCCTTGGCGATACGGAAAAATACGCTTAATTACCCAAAGGTGTGAGGAGATTGCAACCAGAAAACGCTTTGGACACTGGGAAGGAGATACTGTTCAGTTTAAGGGAACGAAAAAAAAAGTCGTAACGATATTGGTTGAACGAAAATCTCGAATGGTTTTTCTAATAAAAAATAACCGCAGATATTCTCGAGCTGTGATGGATAAAATAAAGAAAAAATTTGCCACTTCTTTCTGAAAAAATGTTTAAAACTATTACTTTTGGTCAAGGCATTGAGTTCGCTAATTACAGGCAACTTGAACCCGATAATGAATGTAAGGTTTATTGTTACGAAAGATATTCACCTTGGCAAAAAGGGAGCAATGAATATATGAATGGTCGGTTAAGTGGTACTTGCAGGGAAGCTGATATTGACAGAATTACACAAGAAGAGCCTGATCAACTCGTTACAAAAATGAACCGGCGCCCTCGCAGATGTTTAGGGTACAAAATACCCCAAGAACTGTTTATACAGCAGTACAAAAATGATCGTCGTATTTGGTTCTAGAATACATCGAGCCCTCTTGTGCAGGATTTGAGAAATAGTCTTTAAAATCAAAATTCTACATGGTGGAGGCGGCGGGAATTGAACCCGCGTCCATAAATCATCCGCCGTTGACACTACATGCTTAGCATCGTCTACAATTTAACAGCCAATTGCCCGACGCGCAGGGAAAATTGACTGCGAGCTCTTCTGTTTAACCTTTAAGTCATGAGCCATGCTTGAGGGCGAGCTTATATGCTATGGCCGCTGGTAGGGATCTATAAGCGAATCCCAGCAACGGAAGAAGCTTTATGCGTAAGCTTCTTGGAGATAATTACTATCGTTTGCAACTATCTGTTTGCAACTGATGTATTTACGAGCCTTCGTTGCCGGCTCGACATGCGTCTCGGGTTTCAGGATCCACGTCGAAGCCTGGTCGCCCCCGAATTCACACTTTATTGTAAATCAATTGGGCGGCAGGGTAAATGCTGCTATCGAACGGAAAAATAGACATTTAAATTGGCCTCCAGTAAAATACACTCCACGAAGACCTTGCAAAAATTATTTGCTCCCATAGGATTGGCTTTTGTCTTAAATGGCTGTGTCCCCATTTATGAGACTGGCTTACACTTATATCCCTCCAAAATCGTTCCGGGCATGTCAATGTGTTAACGAATGTTTGGCTCAAAAGTCTGATTGTCAATCGCATTGTAGTTTTCGGGAGTAGCGATGTCGAATACAAGCTGTAGCGGAATGCTTATTTTGTGTATTATTCTTATTGTTCTTTCAATTGCGGTTGTGAATCGGATGATCGTCAGTGTTATTCCAATTGTGGCGGCAAAGTGATTCCACACGCCCGCTGTATCGCATTTTGTAAGAAGCAAAATGCTTAATTAAAAACGCTTTACATAGTGATGATAAAGGCTATTTCCCCTTTTTTTGATAATGATCCTGATGATAATCTTCCGCAGGCCAAAAAATACTCACTGGCGCTAGTCCAGTGGTAATGCGATAACCCTTTTCTGTTAACGTCTTTATTGCCGTTTTAGCCATCTGTTTTTGTTGATTATCATAATAAAAAATAACACTGTGATATTGATCGCCAATGTCAGGACCTTGTCCATCCGTTTGTGTGGGATCGTGAATTTCAAAAAAATAATGAAGGATTTTTTCATAGTTAATTTGTTGAGGATCGTATAAAACGCGGATAGCTTCGACATGTCCCGTCGTACTGCTGCACACTTCTTGATAGGTAGGGTTGTTTTTATGTCCACCTATGTAGCCGACTTCAGTTTTTAAAACGCCCCGTAAACGTTTAGAATAATATTCTACACCCCAAAAGCACCCGCCGGCGAAAATCGCTTCTCCGGTATCGCGGATTTGGTTATCGGTTACAAAATCCAAACTCAAGGAATTTACGCAATAACGTGTATTTTTAGACGTTAACGCTTCTCCTTTAAAAACATGTCCTAAATGGGCTCCGCAATGTTCGCAACGAATTTCAATGCGCTGCCCATCAGGATCGGGCAATCGCTTTATTGTTTCCGCAATAGCCGCGGCGAAACTCGGCCAGCCGCAGGCCGAATGAAATTTATCTTGTGAACGAAAAATAATACTATCCCGCATTGTCGACAGAGATAACTGCCAGTCTCTTCTAAATCGGTATATTTACCCTGGAAAGCAGGCTCCGTCATTTGGTCGCAAGTGACGTGACGGACTATTGGTGGGAGTGAGGAGCGTTTATCCATGAGATTTCAACACACGATGTTTCTCGTGTTCCCACTCGCGGCGTTTGATGGTTTCTCGCTTATCGTGGGTTTTTTTACCTTTTGCAAGGGCGATTTCAGCTTTGACATGATTTTTATGCCAATGTAAATCCAGCGGAACCACTGTTAAGCTTTGTTTTTGAACTGCTCCAAACAGTTTTCCAATTTCACGCTTGTTCAAAAGTAATTTCCGCGAGCGTTGAGGGTCAGCTTTCATATCTTCCGCGACATTGGGAAGTGGGGAGAGGTGCGCACCAATTAACCAGGCTTCACAGCCTTTAAAGACAACGTAACTATCCCGCAATTGCACGCGGCCCGCGCGAATACTTTTGACTTCCCAGCCTTCCAACACTAACCCTGCCTCAAATCGCTGCTCAACGTAATAGTCGTGCAATGCCCTTTTATTTAGAGCGATAGTTCGTTGTGCCGGTTTTTTGGAAATTTGCTTGTTCATGGCGTTGGCTATATTATCGGAACGGTATGCCCAATATCAATAAAAGTAAAGTTGTTTCTTATCCTCAAAATCAAATGTACGAATTGGTTAACGATGTGGAATCGTATTCTGAATTCGTCCCTTTTTGTAGCGAAAGCCGCATCGATAGCTGCACGCACGAAGAAATACGCGCCACGATCTCGTTTGCCTGGGGGGGATTCAGTAAGTCATTTACTACTTTAAACCGGCTCCAGCCTTATAGAATGATAGAAATCCAGCTAATTAATGGGCCTTTTCGGCAATTGGAGGGTTTTTGGCGTTTTGGACCCCTGGATGGTGACCGTTGTCGAGTTTCTCTAGATTTGGAATTTGAATTCGCTTCGCGCTGCCTAGGGTTAACGTTAATGTTTGGCCCACTGCTTAACCAAGTGGCTACCCTGTTAGTCGATGCTTTTTGTGAACGAGCGGATGTCGTTTATGGGAAAAAGGCATGATCTCCGTTATTGTCGCCTACGCTATTCCCGAAAAACAAGTTGAGATCCCGTTAACGGTTGAAGAAAGTTGCACCTTGGTGGTGGCCGTTAAACGTTCAGGGATTTTACAGCAATTTCCTGAGCTTAATTTATCTCAAGCGATCGTCGGCATTCACAATAAACGCACCACACTCGATGCGGGGCTGTGTGATGGCGACCGGATCGAGATCTACCGCCCTCTAAGCATGGATCCTAAGCAAGCACGTTTATTGCGGGCTAAACGCGGAAAAATTCGGCAAATGGTTAAGGGTGAGGGAGGATAACCCTGTCTCTGGGTTGATTTTTATCAGTCCAGAAACTCACGACGCAATTATCACGTAAATACACAATTAGACGCGTAGAGTGCATTTTGTGATGGCCTTCTTTTTTAAAGGTATACACGTACACCAAACGCTTGTCAACATAGATATTGGTCAATACAGGGGTTCCTAACAGGGATTCCACCTTGGTTTTTGTCATGCCTTTATGTAAAGCACCTAAGTCTTTATCGGTAATCACATTGCCTTGTTGGACAGGCGGACGGTAAATGCAGCCGGTTAGAGTAATGGCCATACAGATCAAAAGAGAGAACAAAGTCATTGTACGCTGCATAGAAGCTCCTTTTTATTTGAAGAGTAGTGATTATATCGCATCTGTTTTTGAATGCCATCCAATCAGGGATTTTTGATAGGTGTGTGATAAAATACTTCTTCGACAGTAAATTTGCTGGGGGTCACTTTGGAAGATCAAGAATTGCGAAAGGCAGGCCTCAAGGTTACCCTGCCGCGAATTAAGGTGTTAAAAATTTTAGAGAATGAGGACCCGCATCACATGAGTGCAGAAGATGTCTATCGTAAATTAGTAGAAATGGGAGAAGATGTGGGGCTTGCTACTGTCTATCGGGTGCTCACGCAATTCGAAGCAGCGGGCCTGGTCAAACGGCATAATTTTGAAGGCGGCCATTCTATTTTTGAGATCGATCAAGGCGAGCACCATGATCATTTGGTGTGCGTGCATTGCAGCAAAGTGGAAGAGTTTGTAGATGCTCTAATAGAGGATCGCCAAGCCGTCATTGTGAAGAAATCTAAATTCAGAATGACGGACCATAATCTGACGATTTATGGCATTTGCCATGATTGCGAAAAATAGTCGTTTGGGGGGGGTAGCGGGCGTGCTGAAAAAATTTCACATTTTGTTGCGATAAGGTAATATTATCTCGTTGTGTTATTGCGCAACGTTAATAGAAAGAGGCGGTAACTTTATGAAAATTAAGAAAAATTATTAAGCGCCCTAGCGCGAGTAGTGGCTATCACTAGCCTTTTTGCAGTGACGCCTTCTTACGCCTATGCTCATTACTATCCCCATTAGTGTCATCACTACCACCACGGTGGTGGCTTTTTCGTTACTGCACTTGTTTTTGGAGCAGTGTTGGGAATGATCCCAGGTGTGGCTGCAAGTCATGATTATGCTTACCGACAAGTAAGTTACGTCCGTCATTGCCGATACAACCTCTGGCACGGCTATTATCGCATTTGCTACGTAGAAAGATACGTTTCCTACGTCTGTTAATTTAACCTTCTAAGCGGGATCTTTGCAGCTAGTAGAGATTCCTCAGAGGGGACTATCTGTCCTGTTTGGCGGGCTCACGCAGGTGCTTCGCATCACCGAGTAAGGCTTTTAATTTGATGAACCTACAGTAAGGAAAAATACATTATGCTTCGTCAAGCCTCATCACCTTCGCCGCCCAGCAATGGACTGAAAATTGAAGAAAAAAATCGGATCGGCCAATTCTTTCCTATCAGGAAATTTCCGAGATTGCCTCTACATTTAAGTTTCAGGATTACCCCACACCCGAAGAAGCCTTGGTTGTTTTAAGCCGTTCGCTTCACGAAGGTCCCTTTAAAGGAGCTACGGCTTTATGGATGAAACTTCATTATTGTTCTAGGGATGAAGAAATTGAAAATTCAATACGGAAGTCCAGAGATTTTTTTGAATAGCTAATCCCCTGGTTAAAAGACGCATACCTTAATATAGATTTTGCGGCGACGTTTTTTCAGTTGCTCCAACAACGGCCCGGGCCGGGAAAAATGAGCACTTTGATGGTCTAGATGAGAAATTTCAATCTTTATTAAAAGATAATGCTCTATCCTCCACACCACTCCGATTTGTCGTCGAGATAATTGAAGAAGAACACTTTTCGTTGATTGAAAGACATCGGGAATATTCTCCGGTTTTAGCAAATCTAAATGAAAAAAATAATATTTACTCTTATCGATGGAATTATCAACCACCTTCCTTTCTCTCGGGGATAAGCTTTCTTGAAAATCATTATAATAATTATGACGAAGACAATAATTCTGTCACGCTATTTTTTCCACTATGTTAATAGACTAGAATCACCCTATTCGAATCGTCTAAAAGAGAAATTGGCAGTGTTGATTGAATATGTTTGTCGTTTACCTGATAATGAATTAATCGCTTTTTTACGGAAGGGAACGAAAAAAAATACCTGTATCTCAGATGACGACGAGGAGAGCCCTTTTTGGTGTTTATATATCAGGTGCCTAAATAAAATAACCCCTCAGGCTGCTTCAGTGCCATCCAGATGTTTTAGAAAGTTTCTTATGTTTTGAATACTACAAATACTACGAAGATAAAATCTACTATGAAAATATTCTGGAGCTTGCTATCGAGAGTACTGTAGAAATAGAAGCTTTTGAACAGTTATTGTTTCGTGTTAGCCGAACTAAGAGATCTGTGTTTCACGATCAAAAACCACAGCATAAATTATATCAGAATTAAGCGGAATCTTCGCAGGCTAGCAGGGATTCCGCATGGGCAATTGTTTGTTGGGTAATTTTAGTTCCACTTAACATTCGCGCTAATTCTTCTACGCGCTCTTTTTTCGTTAGTTGCTCAATTGCGGTAGAAACACTGTTTTTTCTAATTATTTTTTTGACGTAAAGGTGATGGTGTCCCAGTGCGGCAACCTGTGGCAAATGCGTGATGCATAACACTTGTGTTTTTTCACCGAGTTCGCGCAATAATTGGCCCACGATGCCCGCCGTTTTGCCGCCGATACCGGTGTCCACTTCATCAAAAATCAATACTGATGTATTTTCTTTTTGTGCGGTAATGACTTGAAGCGCTAAGCTAATGCGAGAAAGTTCTCCACCGGAAACAATTTTTTGTAACGGTAAAAATTCTTGCCCGGGATTGGTGTTGATATAAAAAGCCATCTTTTCTTTCCCCTGGGGTGAAATTTCGGTTTCAGCTTTTTCAAATCGAACCATAAATTGGCCGTTGTTCATTCCTAAGAGCTGCATTTTTTCAGTGATCTTTTTTTCTAAAATTTTTGCAGCTTTTTTTCGGCTGCCTGAAAGTTCGCTTGCTGTTTTTTCATAGTTAGTTTTAATTTCAAGCTGGCGTTGTTTTAAGCTCTGAATTTTCTCTTCAATATTTTTCAGCTTTTCAATCCGCTTTTGGAGAGATTTTCTCACATCAATTAAATCGTCCGGACTGGTGTGATGTTTGCGCGCTAAATCGTGAAGTAGGGATAAACGCGTTTCTAATGAAGTTAAATTCTCTGCGCTTAAATCCAATCGTTCGCAGTAATGATTAAGCTCAGTTCCAGCCTCTTGCAAATAAATAGCGGCGGTATTTAGCATCTCTTTTATGGCAGTCAATTGCGAATCTTCCATTTTAATTTCATTCACTCGTTCAATCGCTTGTTGCAAAAGTCGCGAGGCTGATATTTCATCGCTTTGCACGGTAAGCGTAATCGCTTGCGTCAATTTTTCAATGAGTGATTTGGCATTGTGCAATTGTTGATGTTGTTGACTTAGGGTCTTCCACTCACCTTCTTGTAAATTTGCATTTTCTAATTCTTCAAATTGATAACTGAGAAGCGATAATTCGTGATCACGGTTTTTGGCTTGTTCATTTAATTGATTTAATTCCATTTGGAGATTTTTCCATTGGAAATAATCCTGTCGAATTTTATCAAGCAGTTCGTGGTGATGCGCAAAATTATCTAACCATTGTTGCTGTCTTTCACGTTTTAATAAAGTTTGATATTGATGTTGGCCGTAAATTTGCAAGATAAAGTGAGCAAACTCTCTGATTAACTGCTGTCTACAAGGATGGCCGTTAATCGTACTGCGGCTGCGCCCATCAGAAAAAATAATTCGTCGTACAATACAATCAAAACCATCCGAAAAATCTTTTGCTTTTAACCAAGCTTGCGCATCGGAGTTATTCGAAATGTCGAAGCATAAACTGATATCGCATTGATCGGTTTCCTTGCGGATAACAGTCGTATTGGCTCTCTCGCCCAGAGTAAGGTTGACGGCGTCGACAATGATGGATTTTCCAGCCCCGGTTTCTCCTGTTAACACAGTTAAACCTTTATCAAAATCAAGACTTAAAGATTCTACGACAACAAAATTTTTAATGTGAATATGCGTGAGCATGCCTTACACCTTAGCCACTCGTTTTTCCCAATCTAGCTTGCGGCGCAATGTCTCATAATAATTGTAATCAGTGGGGTGAATAAGGTGCAATGGGTAAAGATATTGACGAGTATAAACCTTTCCGCCAGGTTTAATCGATACGCGTTCTTGTCCGTCGTTACTCACATAAGGGAAAACGTCATTTTCAGGCGAAATAGTAATTTTTATTTGGCTTTCCGCATCGACCACGATAGGGCGACTGCTTAAAGTATGGGGAAACATAGGGACTAAGGCCATCACATTTAGCTGTGGATGCAAGATAGGTCCTCCGCCGGATAGGGCGTAGGCGGTTGAGCCAGTCGGGGTTGTGATGATTAGCCCATCGGCGCGCTGGTTGCAAACAAATTCGTCGTTGATAAAGATATCAAACTCGATCATTTTGGGAGCATTGCCGGACAACAACACGATATCATTGAGGGCGATGCCTTGCGCAACGATTTCATTATCTTCTTCGATTGTCGCTTCTAACAAAAAACGCACTTCTTCGCGGTAATGACCGTCGAGAATGTCATTGATTTGGGTAGGCTCATTCGGAGGGATATCAGTTAAAAAACCCAAACGACCGCGATTGATGCCAAGCACAGGGAGTTGCTGAGGCACGGCGATATGAGCTGCATTTAAGAGACTTCCATCGCCGCCCACGACGATAAGTAAATCTGCTTTTTTTTTGAGATCGTTGGCTGGGACAGTGAGTAAACGACCCCCATTAATCATATGCGCTGCATTTTCTTCTAAAATAACTTCCCTGTTTAACGAGACAAGATAATCTTTCAACGCGACTAACGTTTCGGGCACTTCCTCGACCCCTTCGCGCCCCATTAAGGCAATCCGATTGAATGATGGTTTACTCACAATTTTGAGCATAGCTTTTTTGCGCTAAGAATTCTAGCTGGATCGATTGAGATTGGAATATAGTCTTTAATTATGTATATTTACACATTTACATATTTAGAGGCGAACATGAAAGCATCTATTTTAGATTTAGGTTATAACATGAAATCTGTGCTAAAAGCACTGGATCGAAATGAGGAAATTGAAATTCTCTATCATGGTAAAGTGAAAGGGAGAATTCTTCCCTATCGAAAGCCCAGTAGCAAAAACAAGCTCACTGAACACTCCTTTTTTGGCATGCTCGCTGATGATGAAGAGAAAAGTGTCACTGAGCAGGTGGATACATTACGCGGTGGTCGTTACAATGATCTTTGATACGGATATATTGATTTGGGTTCAAAGAGGGAACCTGAAAGCGGCAGGATTAATTGAAAAAGCAGAAGAGCGAATGATTTCCATCTACTCTTACATGGAAATGGTCCAATGCGCCATCCCTAAATCCCAACACAAAATTATGTATGCTTTTCTTCGCGAATACGATTTTAAAATCCAGTCGCTCTCTGAAAAGATAGGACATCGGGCAGCTATTTATATCGAAGAGTACGCTTTATCCAGCAGTTTGTGTGCCGGTGATGCAATTATTGCCGCTACAGCTGTTGAGAATAATTTGGGTATTGCCACCACTAATAACAAGCGGTTTAAATGCATCAAAGACTTGCAATTCAATTTGTTTAAGCCTTAAGAAAGCGTGAATCTTTTTGTGAAAATCAATTTTTTGTTGTAGTATGTCCCATCATTGGGAGGCTGTATGAGTAGAAAAAACAATCCAGAATCTGAAACCAAAGCAAAAAATAAATGGGAAAAAGTGATGGAAGCTGAGCAAGAGCAAGAGCAAGGCGTGGGGGATGATGGTGCTCAAGAGATGGAGACTCATCGAGAGGGCCTTGAATTTCCCAGCCGCGAAAAGTTAGAAGCTCAGCTCGCTCGCATGGAGTGCAAGATCGACGAGTATAAAACTCAATACCTGCGTGCTCAGGCAGACATGGATAATTTGCGCAAGCGCACTGAACGAGAAAAAGCGGATATTATTAAATTTGCTTCAAAACAATTAATTACTGACCTCTTACCCGTCGCTGACAGTCTTATTCATGGACTTGAGGGTCCAGTCTCAGAGGATCCTCAAGTGAAAAGCATGCGCGATGGCATGAGCTTGACGCTTGATTTATTGCATAACACGTTAGCAAAACACGGCGTTCAGGTCATTAACCCAAACTCAGGTGATCCTTTTGATCCTGCCCTTCATGAGGCCATGTCTGTACAAGCAGTACCTGAGGCAAAACCAGATACAGTTATTCAAGTACTCCAAAGAGGTTATCAACTCAATGGTCGGGTTCTGCGTGGGGCGAGGGTCATTGTGGCGGGTTAAAAATCTCGGCCGTAAACGACCGAGATTTTTACCATTTTGAATTTCGCCCGCGCGGGAACCCGCGCCAACGCTGACCAAAGGGGGCATTGCATTGTTTCCTTTTGGAGACCCCATCGCTCTTGTCCCTGGCGTCAGAGATTTTTCTCTTTAAAATACCTCGTCCAACTCGTAAGCGTACAACAAGCGTTGTAAATTTTTCCCGACATATGTGGAACGGTTGTAAACATAAAATTGAATATAACTTTCGAGAATATATTCATATCCTTTAGTTTTTAAGATTTTTATAATCGGCTTTGCGCGTTCAATATGTTGTGGGTTATCCGCAGAACACCGTTGAAAAAGGACACCGGCTAGTAGAGCCGCAATCGACGCTTTACGGGGCCGGTGAGGCTGATTCAAATTCTTGGATGACCGCTGATAATGCTCGATGTGCATCCCAATCCCGCCAGCGATGAAAAAGTTCTAAGCTATCAGCAAGTAAATGATCCGTAGAGGACGGCTGCGGTGATTCATGAGATTGCAGTTGTAACATCAAAGTGAGGCTGGGAATAATGGCTTCTACGTTTGCCCATGAACAATTGCCAATGACTTGATTTTTTAAAGGAATCTCTGCAATAGCCTGCAAAGATAATTGTCTTTGTAAGGTGTTTTGAATATCTTGGATGGATTGTTTACGAAACAAAAGATCGGCTATCAATGGTACCGTTATATTTGAGATCGATTTATAAAATAAATGGGTATGTGATCGAAAGGTTCCAATTCTAAAGAGCGACCGCAAATCGCTATAAAGATTTTTATATTTTACGCCCGTTATCGCATGGCCTTCTTGGCTGATGGGTAAAAAAAGGAGGGGATCGTTTTTTAATAGCCGGAAAATGGCTTCCTGTTGTTGTTCTGGTTTTTTTAAGTAGTGATCGTATTCTAATACCTCGCTCGCTTGCCTCAATGCGGTACTTATTGTTTGAATATAGCTAAACCATGAGTTAATGGGACGGGCGGCGAAATTGTGGGAGAAATTTAATAACGAATCCCGAATTAAATCGAGGCTGAACTCCAAATAAAAACCTTCATAATCAACTTCCGTGAAAACACTATCCGCATCAAGAATATCTACACTGCCGATCAATTCAAAACGATGACCTAATAATTTTGCATGGATATAGTCGTTGGCGAAGGTATATTTGGCGCCGTGTTTAACCAATAGTTTTTTAGTTTTTTATCGTGACGTAAAATTGGTTTTGCTAAAATAGGTTCGCTGGTAAGCGTATAAGGATTGGGATTAGCGTCATTGGTGACTAACAGTTCTATCAATTCATATTTATTATTAGCCACAGCCCAATGTAACGGGGTGCGGCCGGTGATATCTTTTTGGTTAACGTCTGCGCCGGCGGTGATAAGCATTTTTTGTTTTTTCAATATCACCAACAATAACCGTTTGAATGAGGGGCGTATAACCATACTCATCCAAATAATTAATCTCGGGCGATTGTTTTATCTGATGTTCCAGATCTTCTACGGAACCGATGATAATCGTGTCTGATGATAAATTCATAATTATCGACTAAGTGTGGGTGATTTATGCAATGCAGATCTTATTTGCAATTTTTGTTGTAATTGCTGACTAAGTTGTTTAGCTAATTCTGGATCGTGAATAGCATTATCTGCCGTTTGCTCTATGGCTGTCTTATTCGTAGCTGCATTGGCGCTCATTTTATTGGGTATGCCTTCTTTCATTCCAAGCAAGTGAAGATGAGGTTTCACTGAGCCTCAGTGGCCCATTCATTCCATTGCTGGCTTCTGGAGCATCAAATAACGGTCCTGTAGGATAACCGAATGAGCGTTGACCTTGGCGTTCAAGCGCACGTCGCCCAGCTTCACCTAATTTCGTATGAGGGTTAACTTCCGCAGAATCCGGTTGAAAATCGTTGACGTCAACGACGTCGATAATAAATAGTATAGTAGCTTCCCGATAGTCACTGTTTGCTCGGATTTTATAAAGATATGACGTATCCAACCGTTATAAGCGATCACCACGGGGGTGAGCGCTTCTCCAGATTTAAATTGCAGCAGCGTTTGACCCTGGCGAATTCGGTCGGCGCACTGAACTTGTATATCGGTGACGGTACCGGTTATTGGCACGTAAATTTTCTTTAGCATTTTCTTAAAATACCCTTTTCTATTCCTATCCCCTTCCCTTATTGTAATGAAGAAAGCTTAATTTCCTATTAAGAAATATTCCTCAAATTTCCATTTCTTCTATACATGACGAAAGTTCTATACATGACGAAAGCAGTTCAGTTGATGAAATAGTGAGAAAAGCTGCTGAGT
>NZ_CAJRAM010000053.1 GCF_907164965.1 Coxiella endosymbiont of Ornithodoros maritimus | reverse complement strand
TCAACCCCTATAATCAATTGCTTCAATTAAAACAAACCTTTCCATTAATTCCGCCTGCTCAGAAGATAAATTCATCGCTTTCCTTCGTGTACGGAGATCCCTTGAAATTCCCTTTGCTGTCCCCATATGACTATCACATAATACGAACCCAGTTTTTTGAGAGGAAGAGGATATGGCTGAAATTATTGGTATTGATTTAGGTACCACCAACTCTTGCGTTGCAGTTATGGAGGGTGGTAAGGTGCGTGTGATTGAAAACGCCGAAGGTTCCCGCACGACACCCTCGATTGTGGCCTATACAAAAGATGGGGAAGTATTGGTCGGCGCTTCCGCCAAGCGTCAAGCCGTTACTAATGCGGAGAGAACCTTGTACGCCATCAAGCGATTAATTGGACGTCGTTTCGACGACGATGTGGTTCAAAAAGATATTAAAATGGTGCCTTACAAGATTATCAAAGCGGATAATGGCGACGCGTGGGTAGAAGTCAAAGATAAAGAGGGTAAATTTCAAAAATTGGCGCCACCCCAAATTTCTGCCCAAGTTTTGATAAAAATGAAAAAGACGGCGGAAGATTATCTGGGCCACGAAGTGAAAGACGCCGTCATTACCGTTCCTGCTTACTTCAACGATTCCCAGCGTCAGGCGACTAAAGACGCGGGTAAAATTGCCGGCCTTAATGTTAAACGGATCATCAACGAACCTACTGCGGCAGCTTTGGCTTACGGGATGGACAAGAAAAAAGGCGATCGTAAAATTGCTGTTTATGACTTAGGTGGCGGTACCTTTGATATTTCCATCATAGAAATTGCGGAAGTAGATGGCGAACACCAATTTGAAGTATTGGCAACAAATGGAGACACTTTCCTAGGCGGTGAAGATTTCGATCTTCGTTTAATTGATTATTTGGCCGGCGCATTTAAAAAAGACGAGGGAGTGGACTTGCACAACGATCCACTGGCGTTACAACGATTGAAAGAAGCTGCTGAAAAAGCAAAAATTGAGCTTTCATCGAGCCAGCAAACGGATGTTAATTTGCCTTATATCACGGCGGATGCCTCAGGTCCCAAACACTTAAATATTCGCCTCACACGCGCAAAATTAGAATCCCTTGTCGAGGATTTAGTGGGGCGCACCATTGAACCATGCAAAGTGGCGATTAAAGATGCCGGCCTTAAAGTCTCTGAAATCGATGATGTGGTTTTAGTGGGCGGGCAAACCCGGATGCCGAAGGTCCAAGAAGCGGTGAAAAATTTCTTTGGCAAAGAGGTACGTAAAGATGTAAATCCCGATGAAGCCGTTGCTATCGGCGCTGCTATTCAAGGTGCTGTATTGTCCGGTGATGTTAAGGATGTGTTGCTGTTGGACGTTACTCCGCTTTCTTTGGGTATTGAGACCTTGGGCGGCGTGATGACGAAGCTCATTGAGAAAAATGCCACCATTCCAACTAAAGCAAACCAAGTATTTTCAACTGCGGATGACAATCAAACGGCGGTCACCGTCCATGTGTTGCAAGGGGAACGTGAAATGGCTTCCGCCAATAAATCGTTGGGTCGTTTTGACCTTTCCGATATCCCGCCTGCGCCGCGCGGTGTGCCGCAAATCGAAGTTACTTTTGATATCGATGCTAATGGTATTCTTCACGTGTCGGCGAAAGATAAAGCCACAGGCAAAGAACAATCCATTGTAATCAAGGCGTCCAGTGGGCTTTCCGATGAGGAAGTGGAAAAAATGGTGAAAGACGCGGAAGCGCATCGTGATTCCGATCGGAAGTTCCATGAGTTGGTGGATGCGCGAAACCAAGCGGACGCGATGATTCACGCTGCTGAAAAATCGATGAAAGACCTCGGTAATGAAGTATTAGCCGACGAAAAGAGCGGTATTGAGAAAGCGGTCAATGAGCTTAAGGAAGCCATGAAAGGAAATGATAAAGACACTATTGAAGCTAAAACAAAAGCGCTAACGGAACATTCCTCAAAACTGGCTGAGCGTGTGTATGCTAAAAAAGGCGGTGCTGCTGGCGCTCCTTCGGGAGGCGAAGGTGAGGGTGAGCCTCAAATCCAAGCTGGAGGCAAAAAAGAAGATGTCGTTGATGCCGAGTTTGAAGAAGTCAAAGACGAAAAGAAAAAGGACGAAGATAAATAGACTAAAGAAAGCAGCGTACGGGAGTAGCCGGCATGAGCAAAGCGAAATGCGGGAGACAACATAAAACTCACGCATTTCGCTTTGCTCATGCCGGCTGGGGCAGGATAAAAAGCAAAACTTGGAAATAAAATATCCCATGGCAAAACGCGATTATTACGAAGTCCTTGGTATCAATCGAAACGCGACGGAAGCCGAAGTTAAAAAGGCCTTTCGCCGTTTGGCGATGAAATACCATCCGGATCGCAACCCCGGCGATAAAGGCGCCGAGGTAAAATTTAAAGAAGCGCGAGAAGCCTATGAGGTCCTTTGTGATTCGCGCAAACGTGCTTCCTACGATCAGTTCGGCCATGCGGGTGTCGAGCAAACGTTTGGTGGTGCTAGCGGTTTCGGTTTTGGCAATCTTGGCGATATTTTCGGCGACATCTTTGGAGATATTTTTAGCGGTGCTCGCGGCGGCCAGGCACGCGAACAGCGTGGTGCTGATCTTGCCTATGAACTTGTCTTGAGCTTGGAAGAAGCTGTTCATGCTCTTAGCCGAACGATTAAAGTACCGACTTGGGTCAACTGCAAAATTTGCAATGGCAGTGGTGTGAAAAAAGGCAGCAGCCCTGCTACTTGTCCGCGCTGTAATGGGTCGGGCCAAATGCGAATGCAGCACGGTTTTCTGAAAGTTCAACAAACTTGCTCCGTTTGTCGGGGTAGGGGCCAGGTGATTAAAGATCCCTGCACGGATTGTCACGGGCAAGGCCGCCAGCAGCAAACAAAAACCTTATCGGTAAAGATTCCTCCTGGTATCGACACGGGCGATCGTATTCGTTTGGCGGGCGAAGGCGAAGCCGGATTATTTGGAGCGGCGCCCGGTGATCTCTACGTCCAGGTTCGTGTCAAACCTCATCCTCTTTTCCACCGCGAGGGCAATGATTTACATTCCGAAGTGCCAATTGATTTTACTACCGCTGCGTTAGGCGGCGAAATGGAAATTCCTACTCTCGATGGAAGCGTCCGATTAACGATCCCTCCTGAAACCCAAGGCGGAAAACAATTTCGCTTGCGAGGAAAGGGCGTCAAGGCTTTACGCAGTGGTGCTGTCGGCGATTTAATTTGCCACATCGTTGTCGAAACTCCTGTAAAACTAAGCCCTGAGCAAAAAGACTACCTCAAACAATTCGCTGAGCTCCTAAAAAAAGACGAAAAAAATCATAGTCCACGCACGCGAAACTGGTTTGACAGCGTGAAAGATTTCTTCACTTCCAAATAAAAAAGCCTGCATCAGCAGGGTTTTTTTAACTTTCTTCTAAGAAAAGACTGTTGCCAAGACGTTCTGAGAAACCACGTTTTATCAAAGAAAAAGCTAATTCGAGGTCTGGACTTATAGCAAAGAACATGCGGATTTTTTTGCATGCGCCTTTGCCGAATGTTGCGTTTAGCTGGCGATTGGGTCATCCGTTTTTACGGATAATAGAAGGGTATTATTATGTGAGAATCTAAATATGATCCTTGATCAAGCAAAAAAGAATTATTTATTAGTCTATTGAATCATAAACTAGAAGAATTGCAAAAAATACAAATAACCTTACAGAATCCAGCAAAGATGCTTTCGTTTCGAGCACACGATGGGTTAGCATTGCCTCAAGCTGGGTGAACTGGTTTGTTTTTGGAAAAATTTCAACCCTAATTATGATCTATCTTTTTTTTAATTACACTGAATTTGAAATCATTAATCCAAATAAGACCTGACAAAATTAACAAGCAGTCAATTAATAAAGGTGATCTTGAACCGGCTTTATCGTGCCAGGCACCTGCCAATGCGGGCACGAAAATAAAAGTTGAAGTTATGAGTAACAATGCAACATCGACGGTGGCGGGTGAAAACCGTAAACTAATTTGCAGCCATAAGGCTAAAAATACAACGAGAGTTAAAGAGATTGAACAGCACAACAAAATAAGATTTCCGGAAAAGAATTTTTTAATAACAAATAATTGTAAATCCAGCAATGGATTTGAAGAACGCCATTCTATTTTTATAAAATAAAAAACGCTAATTAGCGCCACCGCAAAACAAACGACAACCCAAACACTCGTTTCGACCTGATAAATTCAAGGCATTACTAGGAAAAGATTTCCAACAAATTGAAAAAATTATTCATTTGACTTCGCGTCATTTACATTAAAATGCGTTCTGCTGCCTTTATCGGGAGCTACTGTCAGATAAGTACAAAACAAG
The DNA here is from genome assembly GCF_907164965.1 of Coxiella endosymbiont of Ornithodoros maritimus. Taxonomy (GTDB): domain Bacteria; phylum Pseudomonadota; class Gammaproteobacteria; order Coxiellales; family Coxiellaceae; genus Coxiella. Next base: position 15,269 of record NZ_CAJRAM010000053.1, on the reverse strand, counting down.
CAAATAAGCCAAATAGGAATATTAATTCCAAAAAAACCAACACCAATTTAAATACTGAGTTAAAATACCACCAATAAAAGGCCCTAATGCGTAAAATAAATTGGAAAATCCAACAATCACCCCAAATTCTTCTTGAGGAAAGTGACGATGAACAATGACAGTGATACAAGGCATTAGCAAACTCGCTGATCCCTTGTAAAATACCTCCTATGAGCATGATATAATTCGTTTGTGTCAAGGCGCAGATAATGAAGCAAGAAGGAAAATGATAATTACAAGCGAAAATATTCGACGATGCCCGCAAATATCCGATAATTTCTCCGCTTGCCCTATCCCATACAAAAATTGAAAAACGGGCATGGTTTGGATATTGTCAATTTTGCTCATGTGGGGTGTTTTAGCGAAAATTATACAATTTTTAAATTGTTTCAAGGTTTTTAAATCATGGGGGCGAATTTTAGTCGCCAATTTAATTTCAATAGCTTGAATTATTTTTTGTTAGGCAAATGATATCCACTTCGCCTTTTCCTTTGAAATAAAAAGTTTTTTTAAGCGGCGATAGTGATTTACTACGCATGCTTCTCTTCTACAAGAGTATTTACTGTATGAGTAATAAAAGGGTCGGTAAAATGAAATTTTCGATCTTTTCTAGGATAACCTTGTTTTTTGTTAGGATGAAAGGCCTGTAAATTAATTAAGAGGCCAATTCTTTCTAATAATCGACTTAACGACGAGTAAGAAATTTTTGAAGCTCCAACCGTTTGTAAAGCTGTAAAACAGCAAGCGAAGTATCTTCATTTTTATCTTGTTTTAAAAAATCGCCTCGAATCCATTGCTTATAGGTTACATAGGTCGCTGTCGTGATTTCATTGTATTCTGTAAGATCATTGATCGCTCGCAAGTAGCCACCGGGTTGAAGATAATTCTTGAAGAAAGTAGCGAGCATTTCGATCGTCGGTTCTTTTTGAAGAAAAAGTAAATTAACATATTCTGAAAAAAGTAAAGGATAAATATGAAAATCAGTTTAACTTGCTTTTTCTCGTCGGCCAGGGAAGCGCATAGCGGCCTCTTTTAAAATCAGAGTATCGTAATAACTGTTAAGAGGAAAAACCCCCTCTTAAAACGGTCTTCATCCGCGAATGCTTTATAACGCGATCCCAATTTCCAACAAAGGTAACTTCGTCAATAATGAGTAAAAAAGACTGATCGGATGCTTCATCCAAAAAAATTGTAACATTTCCCCCAACGTTTTTTTATCCTGAATTTGGTCACATCACAGGGTAAATAAAAACTTGCTTAGGCGACGGCCATTCTTTTCGAGCCAATCACGAATGAGTAAATTTAGAAGAGGTTCACTTGCCCACTTAGCTCCCGCCCGTCAAAATATAAATCCCAGGCGTGTTTGGCGTGATAAGTTCCCAGCAGTGGGGAGAGTATTGGTAACGCAATTCGGATAATTCGCGTAAGTGGGGGTCAAGTTGTTTAAAAGCGTTTAGGCTTTCTCGGAAGAAGTTGTGAATAGCGTAAGATTCTTGCATCGATACACCCTATCATCACTAGACAAATTTATCCAGTGAGATGGGGTCAGTCTTTGGTTTTCCGGCCGGGGCTTCACTTTCCTTTACCAAAGCAATTTTGATTTTTTCATCCCGCAAAAGTCGTAGTGGTTTGTTAGGCAAGAAAAAACTGATGCCGAGTGTTGAAATTAGTAAAAAACCCGCAAGGACCATGCCCATTGAAAAAGCAAATGTCAAAACCGATTTTAGCAGCAGATGCATATGATTTATTTCGGAAAGTGAAAGCCCTGATAAAATATGTTTTTCCACCGCAGGGTTTGATAGCAAATGAGTGAGTTGTTGATCGCTCACTTGAGAGAGTTTTCCCGTCGTATCGAAATGAGAATGGATCAAACGAGCGTGTTCGATGTTGCTTATGACAGAACCGATCATCGCCACTCCTAAAACTCGGCCTAACTGGCGTATGCCATTGGAAATTCCCGATGCCATACCCATTTGCGACAACGGCACGCTACTGATGTTGGTGGCCATTACAGCCGAATAAACCAAAGCTGGGCCTAAACCAAATAACAAAAACCCTGGAAACATCGCTGAATAGTGACCTTTAAGTGCCGACAACGCGATCCAAAAAGACCCCAGGGCAACCACTCCTGATCCCATCAGGACAGGAAGGCGAGGACCGTATTTATCCCGTAACATACCTCCGAGCGGCGCCATAAACATAACCGGAATCGTCACAGGTAAATAAAACAAACCCGTGGCCGCCGGCGAATACCCCATCACTTTCTGTAGCAGAATTGCCCAAAAAACAGAAGAACTAAAAGCACAAGTAAAGAAAAGCAAGCATAAATTGGCGCTTAAAAAAGTTTTTCGAGTAAATAAAGAGAAAGAAACGATTGGGTCAGGCGCTTTTCTTTCAACAAAAATAAAAGCGATCGCAGAAAATGCGGCAATAACAAAAAGTAAAATAATCTCTTTAGAACTCCAGCCCAAATTAACGGCCTCTATAAGGCCAACGACTAGCGTTGCAATAAAGAGGCTAAAGGTAAGGAATCCCAGCCAATCTAAAGGCTTTAGGGTATCCCGCTGATTTTCCCTCGCAGGAACAGCAACAATGGTCAGACCAATGCTGAGTAAAGAAATCGGAACATTTATCCAAAATACCCAACGCCAGTTAAAATAATGAGCGAGTAACCCGCTTAATAACGGGCCCAAGGAAAGAAAGATAGAGGCAACGGCAACGTATAATCCCATAACTTTGCCTCGTTCACTTTCCGAAAAAGCGTGCGCCATCATCACGCTCGTCACCGGAATCATAAATGCGCCTCCGACGCCTTGAATAATCCGACTGGTTAGCAGCCAATAACTGGTTTGTGCGGCAGCACAAAAGATAGAGGCTAAAACAAAGATAATTATTCCCGCCAAAAAGGTGCGCTTATGACCTAAAATATCACCTAATTTACCACCGAAAATAACTAATGCAGCCAATGATAATAAATAAGCATTAATGACCCATTGAAGCATAACGTTACTCAGGCCTAAATCTTTTTGAATAGGAGGTAGGATGACGGAAATGGCAGTTTGATCTAAAAATGCAACTGACAACGCGCCCGACATGGCAACGAAAATCCACCATTTGCGATTTTTTTCAGTGATCTTGAACATGATTACCTTTAAGGTATTCGAAATCGAAAAAGATTCTAAAGTAACTCAAACTTCACGGCTTGGTCAAACAATTTTCAGATTAAGCTACCACTATGAATTCTTCCTTCCCATTCCCCCTTGAATCGCTTATCCTTTTGTAAGTTTTGTTTTCACATGAGTAAGAGGGTGCTGCCGCGATGGGCGATTTCGATTTGCTCAATGGACGAAAGCCGGCGATTTTGGCATTAGCGGATGGTAATGTTTTGTGTGGATATTCTATCGGAGCGGATGGGCAGACGGTCGGAGAGGTCATTTTCAACACCACTCTCACCGGTTATCAAGAGATTTTGACGGACCCCTCGTATGCGGAACAAATCATAACTTTTACCTACCCCCATATTGGCAACGTGGGTGTCAATATGGACGATCAAGAATCGCGGCGGATTTGGGCAGCCGGATTAATTATCCGAGAATTGTCACCGATCGTAAGTAATTGGCTCGCTCAACAAGCATTAAGTGATTATTTAAAATCCGAAGAAATAATAGGTATTGCAGGCATTGATACTCGACGTCTTGTACGATTGATCCGTGAAAAAGGAGCGTTACACGGATGTATTGTTGCAGGAGATGGCGCGCAAGCAGAGCAAGCACTAAAAAAAGCGCGCGTTTATAAGGGCTTGAAAGGAAAAGATCTAGCAAGAGCTGTTTCAACGACAAGGGTACAAACTTGGCAGGAAAGAAGTTGGAATCAGGCATCCGTTCCCCACGTATCTTCTCGAGCTTACCAAGTGGTTGTTTATGATTTTGGTTTAAAGCAACAAATTTTGCGACTTTTAGTCGACCAGGGTTGTTTGGTCACAATCGTACCGGCTGAAACCAGTGTTGAAGAAGTGATTGCCTTGAAGCCCAATGGAGTTGTGTTTTCTAACGGACCTGGTGATCCAGCGGTTTGCGATTATGCCATTGCAACGGTTCGAGAATTCCTGGAAAAAGGCGTTCCTTTATTAGGCATTTGTTTAGGATTTCAATTGTTGGCATTAGCATGTGGCGCTAAGACCGAAAAAATGAAGTTCGGTCATCACGGAGCGAATCATCCGGTTCAAGCGGCGGAAACGCGGCGTGTGTTTATTACGAGTCAAAATCACAGTTTTGCGGTGGATGAGAATAGTTTGCCGGCTACTTTACGCGTTACGCACCGTTCGTTGTTTGATGGGACATTGCAAGGGATTGCTCATAAAACGAAGCCAGCGATTGCTTTTCAAGGACATCCGGAAGCCAGCCCTGGACCGCATGACATGCGGGAGATCTTCGAGGAGTTTGTTAAATTAATGAGAAACTCCACTTAAGCCAAGTGGTAAAGACTAAAAACTTAAAACTCGTCATTCCCGCCTGCGTGGGAATGAGGAATCCTAAAATTGAAATAAAAAACGATGCCAAAAAGAAACGACATAAAAAGTATTTTAATAATCGGTGCAGGCCCAATCATTATTGGTCAAGCCTGTGAATTTGATTATTCAGGCACTCAAGCATGTCGCGCATTACGCGAAGAAGGTTATCGCGTTATTTTAGTCAATTCCAACCCCGCCACTATTATGACCGACCCCGATTTAGCGGATGCAACTTATATCGAACCCGTTCATTGGGAAGTGATCGCAAAGATCATCGAAAAAGAAAAACCCGATGCGTTATTACCCACCATGGGGGGGCAAACCGGTCTAAATTGTGCATTAGATTTGGTGCGCGAAGGCATTTTGGAAAAATATGGAGTAGAATTAATCGGCGCCTCCCGCGAAGCTATTGATAAGGCGGAAGACCGCTCGTTATTTCAAAAAGTCATGTTGAAAATTGGCTTGCAAACGCCAGTCTCAGGATTAGCGCATTCTATGGAAGATGCTTGGAAAATATTGGAGCAGGTTGGTTTTCCTGCCATTATTCGCCCTTCTTTTACACTCGGTGGTAGCGGCGGTGGTATCGCATATAACCGGGATGAATTTTTAGATATTTGTACGCGCGGCTTGGAATTATCGCCAACCACCGAAATATTAATTGACGAATCAATTGCCGGCTGGAAAGAATTTGAATTAGAAGCCGTGCGGGATAAAAATGACAATTGCATCATTGTTTGTAGCATTGAAAATTTTGACCCCATGGGCATTCACACGGGTGATTCAATCACGGTAGCACCTGCACAAACATTAACGGATAAAGAATACCAACACATGCGAGATGCTGCCATTGCTATTTTGCGTGAAATCGGGGTGGAGACAGGGGGTTCTAATGTGCAATTTGGGATTAATCCCGATGACGGACGCATGATCGTCATAGAAATGAACCCGCGGGTGTCACGCTCTTCGGCACTCGCCTCGAAAGCCACGGGCTTTCCAATCGCAAAAATCGCTGCAAAATTAGCAGTCGGTTACACTTTAGATGAATTGAAAAATGAAATTACCGGTGGCCGAACGCCGGCTTCCTTTGAACCGACAATTGATTATGTCGTCACCAAAATTCCCCGTTTTAATTTTGAAAAATTCCCGGAGGCCGAACCCCGATTGAGTACTCAAATGAAGTCTGTCGGTGAAGTCATGGCGATTGGGCGAACTTTTCAGGAATCTCTACAAAAAGCTATTCGCGGTTTAGAAGTAGGGATTTACGGCTTAGAGTCTAAAATAAAACTTGAGGAAGAGCTATCAGCAGACGATGTAAGAATCCGCGAAAAAATAAAAAAAGAATTACGTTTTGCAGGTCCCGAACGCTTATGGTACCTGGCAGATGCTTTTCGCATCGGTTTAAGTTGTGATGAAATTTACGATTACAGCAAAATTGACCGCTGGTTTTTAGTTCAAATCGAAGAGCTTGTCCAGCTGGAGAAATCCCTTGCGAATAAATCCTTAAAAAAATTATCACGAGATGAATTATTTTATTTAAAGCGCAAAGGTTTTTCCGATCAACGCTTGGCGCAGTTGTTACAGACCACTGAAGACCGCGTTCGCCGCTTTCGTCACAAATTCAAAATTCGTCCGGTTTATAAACGGGTCGATACTTGCGCTGCTGAATTTGCGACGGATACCGCCTATCTTTATTCGACTTACGAAGAAGAAAATGAGTGCGCCCCGACCAAGCGAAATAAAATTATGGTCTTGGGCAGCGGCCCCAATCGTATTGGCCAAGGGATTGAGTTTGATTATTGTTGCGTTCATGCGGTATTGGCTATGCGGGAGCTAGGTTATGAAAGCATTATGGTTAATTGTAACCCTGAAACAGTTTCTACAGATTTTGATATTTCAGACCGATTGTATTTTGAACCGTTAACATTGGAAGACGTTTTAGAAATCGTGTCGATCGAAAAACCAAAGGGAATTATTGTGCAATTTGGTGGACAAACTCCATTGAAATTAGCTAGCGCTTTGGCTAAAGCACGTGTTCCTATTGTAGGAACAACTCCAGACGCTATTGATCGTGCAGAAGATCGGGAACGTTTTCAAGCTTTAATTCAAGGATTAGGATTACGACAACCGCCTAACGGAACTGTACGAAACGTCGAAGAGGGACTGCGGTTGGCAAAAGTATTTGCGTATCCTTTGATTGTTCGTCCTTCCTATGTGTTGGGCGGTCGTGCGATGAAAGTGATTTATAGTGAAAAAGAATTAACGCGCCACATGACCAAAGATGTAATTGTTTCTGATGGCGAACCTTTATTACTGGATCGATTTTTAGACGACGCTATTGAGGTGGACGTGGATGCGATTTGCGATGGCGAAAATGTGTTAATTGGGGGTATCTTGGAACATATTGAACAAGCTGGAGTTCATTCCGGGGATTCCTCTTGCGCATTTCCCCCGCACAGTTTAAGTCCTGAAATCCAAGAACAATTGCGCGAGCAAGTCCGGCTAATTGCCAAAGAATTAGGGGTAGTGGGACTTATCAACACTCAATTTGCTATCCAGAAAAATGAAATTTATGTGCTTGAGGTTAATCCGCGAGCTTCGCGCACCGTTCCCTTTTTGGCTAAGGCTGCGGGGATGCCGCTTGCTAAAATTGCCGCGCGCACGATGGTTGGCGTCTCCCTAACGGACCAAAAGCTAATGGGAGAGTTCCGACCGCGTTATTTTGCAGTGAAAAAACCGGTTTTCCCTTTCAATAAGTTTTTAGGAGTGGACCCTATCTTAGGCCCAGAAATGCGATCCACCGGCGAAGCGATGGGCATTGCGGAGAGCTTTGGACAAGCCTTTGCCAAAGGACAATTGGCAGGGGGGGACGTTATGGCAACAAGTGGACGGGCTTTTGTCAGTGTGCGTGATGCAGATAAAAAGCGGGTGCTTAATGTCGCTCACTCCCTTGTGGATTTGGGTTTTGAAATCGTGTCAACGCGTGGCACCGCCAAAGCCCTCCAAGTGGCCGGAATCCCGTGCATCGTGGTAAATAAAGTCAACGAAGGTCGTCCTCACATCATTGATATGATTAAAAATGATCAAATTAGCTTTATTATCAATACCACTGAAGGAGAGCAGGCGATAGAAGATTCTCATACCATCCGAACCAGCGCCGTGCAGCACAAGGTGTGCTATACAACGACCTTAGCGGGGGGGGAAGCAGCCGTTTCTGCTTTGCAGTCTACTCATTCGGGAGAAATCCATCGGTTGCAGGATTTATAAAAAAGACAGCCGGCTGTCTATCGTTAAAGTTATAGATGCTCTTATTTGGGTTCTCTTAGGTAAAGGACATCGTTGTCTATTTTAAGGTATTTTCACCGTAACGAAGCGTCGTGCCGGCCGTAATATCCCCTCGATTCATCGGTGAACAAAAATTAGCGACGCCCAATCTGGCAATATTTGCTTTAAATGCGGCAGATTTGGTAGCACCGATAGGGAGCAAAGCGCCTTTCACTTTCTCTTCACCAACTAACACCGTACATTCATTTATATTAAAAAATATATTAAAAAAACATAAATATGACAGAACCCATTGAAATAACTAAAGTTTTAATTATCCGCCTTCCCGTTACCTCCTTTTGCTTAAAAGCAACAGAATAAATATAGCTGTCCCGGTATTTTATGCAAATCGCACATTATGTTACACTTCCTTTTTTGGGTTGGTGGTGAAATGACAACAATGCAAACAATTATTCCCATTACTGTTAACGGTGTTACCAAATTGCGAGCCGAACTTGAAACACTTAAAACGGTGGAGCGGCCGAAAGTGATTGCCGCTATTGCGGAGGCACGGGCGCACGGCGACCTTAAAGAAAATGCCGAATACCACGCCGCACGAGAGCGCCAAGGTTTTATTGAAGGTCGTATTTTGGAAATTGAAGCGAAACTTGCTAATTGTCAGATTATTGATATTTCCCAAATCCCGAATGAAGGTAAAGTGATTTTCGGGGCAACAGTGACTTTATTAAATTTAGAGACAAAAACCGAAGTGACCTACCAGATCGTGGGTGTAGACGAAGCTAACCTCAAAGAAAATAAAATTTCAATTTCTTCCCCCACCGCTCGTGCGATGATTGGTAAGTACATCGAAGACGTCATTGAAGTGACGGCTCCTGAAGGGCTGGTTGAATACGAAATCGTGGACGTGGAATATCTACAGTAGCATATTATTATCCACGAGTACTAAAGATAAAAACTTAAACCGAGATCCCCCCCCTCTTCATCCCAGCCCACTACGTGCACAACGCGCCAAAAGCGCGTTAGATGCCGCCTGCGCGGGATCACCAAAAAAATGAAAATTGCTGTGACTTGTGGGTAATGATATAGATTAGGGTAGACAGCGGCAACCGTTGTCTCGTTAGAAAAGCGCTTTAATCGTTCCGAAAATAAATACATACATGAAACTTATATAAAGGGCCGTTCATATATACCAGAGGATGATAAAAAGCCTGTCTTTTTCTATAAGTCCAAAACTTTTAACTATTATTAAAAGAGCGAATAAAAAATTACTGAAAGGGATCGCCAAGGTTAAGAAAATTGCAAGATAAGGGGGAACAATTCCACTCATAATTTTCATGAAACCTTTCGTCATGAAGAGTAAAGTCTCGGTTTTAAAAGACGCTTTATTTTAACTAAAAAAAGGCGATACCTTATGAATAATTTTTGAACCTCCTCGTAAGGAATTGCGCGTTAACCAATAAATTTGGGTAACCAAAGTGCTTTTCGCACAATAATCATTTGAAAGTCAAAAATCGCGATAGGAACACTAAAAATAAAAGTGACGCTAGAAATTGCCAAAAACCGTAAGGCACTCGGCAATGCGAAAAACAATAACACTAGCCCAAAGGCGCGGTAGTCTAATTTTTTCAAAATATCATGATAAGTTATTTTTCCATGATGTTTATGCTGAGCAATCTCTCTCAAAATATCGGAGGAACGCCTGGCATGATTTATTTCTTCCATTTAATGTTACAGCCCTGGCTGGGTTGTTGGTTGGGATCGACAAGGTTTCCTGCTAATATATTATCCAATGCGCTACCAAGGTCTTTTCCGGTGACCGGAGTGTCCCGGCCGGGGGTGGCATTGTCGAATCGTCCACGGTAAACGCAAGCGAGATTTTTATCAAAAATATAAAAATCAGGGGTACATTCCGCGTGGTAGGCTTTTGCAATTTCTTGACTTTCATCAAATAAATAGGGAAAAGGATAATCAAGTTCTTCAGCCGTTATTTTCATTTTTTCTGGAGAATCTTCAGGATAGTTTTCGATATCGTTAGAATTAATAGCAATAAACTGAATGCCTTTAGCTTGGTATTTTTTTGCCACTTCCACTAATTTTTCTTGGATATGTTGCACAAAAGGGCAATGATTACAAATGAACATAATAACTGTCGCTTTATTTGATTTTAATTGAGTGAGTGACATTTTTTTACCGCTGACAGCGTCGGGCAAATTAAAATCCGGGGCTTTAGTGCCAAGCGGAATCATCTTAGAAGGCGTTAGGGCCATCGATTTTCTCCTTAACTAGTTAAGGTTTTAATTGCTTTTAGTACTAATTCGGTAATAGCATTCCATTGTTGGCTTTCAACGAGATTTTTTGGCGCAAGCCAAGAGCCTCCAACGCAAATGACATTTTTTAACGAGAAATAGTTTATCATATTTCCTTGGTCGACCCCACCGGTGGGGCAAAAACGGATAGCAGGAAAAATACTCATAAAATTACGCAATGCCGCAAGCCCTCCGTTTAATCCGGCGGGAAAGAATTTCAAAAAAGAGAGCTTGTGTTGAATCGCTAATAATATCTCAGAGGGCGTAGCGATGGCGGGTAAATAAGGGATATTTTCTTTTTCCGCCATTTCAATCAATTCAGTTGAAATCCCGGGACTTACCGCAAAATCCACGCCCGCCTGTTTGATTTCAAAAAATTGCGCCGGTGTTATAACCGTTCCGGCTCCGACGGTACATTCAGGCATTTTGCTTTTTAATAGTTCGATAGCCCCGAGCGCAACCGGGGTCCTTAAAGTGATTTCAAACGTGGTTATGCCGCCTTCCATTAAAGCATTGGCAAGCGGTAAAGCATGTTCATACTTATCAAATACGACGACAGGAAGGATAGGGGTTTTTTTAAGAATATTATGTATGTCCATTTCCCTAATTTTATAGGCTTTCGTTATCCGCGCTGGCTTGCGCAGAACGTCAAGAATCGAAAAACACCCTAACCCTATCACTCATTGGCACACGCGTAAAGCTCGCGTATACTCATAACCCCATCAATTAGGGTGAGGGTGGCATGCTTTTAAAAGATAAAGTTGTTATCGTAACAGGTTCCACGACAGGAATCGGCGCTGCCATTGCGACAGCTTGCGTGGCTCAAGGAGCCAAAGTAATGATCCACGGTCGCGATGAATCGCGAGCCCGTGAAATGGTTCAAAAATTAAGTAAGGAAAAATCCTCCTATTATCTGTCGGAGCTTTCCGATGAAAGTATTCAAAGCAGTTTGAGGTTAGTCGAGGCGACTTTGGACCATTTTGGTCGCGTGGATAGTTTGATTAACAATGCAGCCAAATCCCCGCGCAATGATATCGACAGCGTGACGGTGGAAGAGTTTGATTGGATTGTGCGCCTTAATCTTCGTGCGCCATTGTTTTTAACGCAAGCGGTCGTGAAAGTGTTTAGAAAACAAACTGAAGGGGGCACAGTGGTTAACATCGGTTCGATTAATGCTTATTGTGGTGAGGCTGTTTTATTAGCTTATTCGATGACAAAAGGTGGATTAATGACGATGACACGTAATTTAGGAAATTCGTTGAGTAAGGAAGGTATTCGCGTTAATCAACTCAATGTGGGATGGACGCTAACAGAAAATGAAAGAAAAATTAAAGAAAGCCAAGGATTTCCAGGAAATTGGGAATCTAAAATTCCGTCAACTTACGCGCCATCTGGACGTTTGGTTTATCCTGAGGATGTCGCACGACATGCAGTGTTTTGGGCATCGGACGTTTCCGCGCCGACAAACGCAGTGGTTTATGAGTTGGAACAATATCCAGTGGTTGGCCGGAATTTAATTAATGAAATTCCATTAGATATTTTTAAATGACGACGTCGCATAATTATTTGGAGTGAAAATATGAAAATTACGGATGCAAAAGTTTTTGTATGCTCCCCGGGTCGCAATTTCGTAACCGTAAAAATTTACACGGATGAAGGAATATACGGTTTGGGCGACGGAACGCTAAACGGTCGTGAACTGGCTGTCGCTTCTTATTTAGAAGATCATCTTCTTCCCTGTTTGATTGGTAAGAACCCTTCGCAAATTGAAGATATCTGGCGATATTTTTATAAAGGCGCTTATTGGCGCCGCGGTCCAGTGACTATGTCAGCTATTGGCGCTATCGATATGGCGCTTTGGGATATCAAAGGGAAAGCTTTAAAGACACCAGTTTACAATTTGTTAGGCGGCCGCAGCCGGAAAGGTGTGATGGTTTATGGTCATGCGAATGGAAAAGATATCGAAGAGACGGTTGATGAAGTGGGTAAATATATTGAAAAAGGCTATCTCGCCATTCGTGCTCAGACAGGCGTTCCTGGGTTACCAAGCACTTATGGTGTTTCCCCTGATAAACTATTTTACGAACCCGCCGAAAAAGGATTGCCTCCTGAAAACGTTTGGTCTACTGAAAAATACCTCAATCATGTTCCTAAGTTATTTAAAAAATTACGTGATGTTTATGGAGATGATCCGCATCTGTTACATGATTGCCATCATCGGTTAACGCCAATTGAAGCGGGCCGTTTGGGGAAAGAATTAGAGCCTTACCATTTATTTTGGTTAGAAGACACAGTGCCTGCTGAATTACAAGAAGGTTTTCGTATTATTCGCAACCACACCACCACGCCGCTGGCCGTTGGTGAAGTATTTAATGTGATTTATGATTACACCACCCTAATTACGGAACAATTAATCGATTATATTCGCATGTCGATTGTCCACGGTGGGGGCCTGACACCTATGATGAAAATCGCTTCATTTGCCGATATTTACCACGTGCGAACCGGTTGCCATGGCCCAACGGATGTCTCCCCCGTTACGATGGCAGCAGCTTTGCATTTTGAAACGACGATTAACAATTTTGGCATTCAGGAGTTTATGCGTCATACTTCTGAAACTAACGAAGTTTTTCTTCATCATTATTATTTTGAAAACGGCTATCTCAACGTCAAAGACGAGCCGGGGTTAGGTGTAGATTTCAATGAGAAACTCGCTGCAAAATACCCTTATGAGCGAGCTTATCTGCCGATTAATCGCAAGTTAGATGGAACTATGTATAATTGGTAAGAAATCCTTTATTAGGGATATTGTGAGGAACTGAAGAGAGAAAAAACGATGGAAATATTCTACTAAGCCTTTTTACTGTTTTCAGTAACCGCGGCTCTCGCTGCACTAGAAACTGAGTTTACCGATTCTAATAAACCCGTTGTGGTTTCGGCCGATTCTCCTCACATTGTGCTAAAAATAAAGTCCAACTCAACAACGGGTTATTCGTACTTCCTCCTCGTTACGACCACCGCCTGCTTTCGACGGAGGGTCACCAGTACATTCCACACCTTTTCGCTAAAATCAGATAAAATTATCCTGACTCCCAAAACTCACCCGAAAGGCAGTTTGTCTTCCATACCACGATTATGCTACAAAGTGATTTTTCGCTCTTTTTTTGCGCATTCTGCGGCTGTGATTTAGACAAGATAGATGACTATTCCGGTGAGCTATTCGAGGAATGAAGGCACTAGCTTAGTTTTGACATCTTATGGATTCCATGGCATAAATTCACCTGCTCCCGGAGCAGTGTGTTGAACTGAATGGAAAACAGCATGAGCAAAAAAAACGTCTTCTACGCCCAATCGGGCGGTGCTACGGCGGTGATTAATGCGACAGCCTGCGGAGTCATCCAAACAGCCGCTCAATATCCCGCTAAAATTGGAAAAGTTCTGGCGGGGCGTAACGGGATTATCGGTGCTCTTAAAGAGGAGCTCATTGATACCAGTCTGGAATCTCTTGAAAATATCGCCGCTTTGCGGCACACTCCTTCGAGCGCTTTTGGATCCTGCCGGTATAAACTTAACAATATCCATCACGATCGTCGTCAATATGAACGGCTTGTCGAAGTTTTTAAAGCGCATGATATCGGCTACGTGTTTTACAATGGCGGTGGGGATTCCCAAGACACCACGCATAAAATTTCGCAGTTGAGCCAAATAATGGATTATCCCCTGGTTTGCATTGGTTTACCCAAAACCATCGATAACGATCTCCCTTTTACTGATAATTGTCCAGGCTTTGGTTCTGTTGCTAAATACATTGCTGTTTCCACTCAAGAAGTGGCTTTGGATGTACGAGCTATGTGTGCGACCTCGACCAAGATTTTTGTTCTGGAGATCATGGGACGCCACGCCGGCTGGATTGCGGCGGCGTCTGCATTGGGAAAATCTCAACCTGACGACGCGCCACAACTGATTCTATTTCCCGAGGTTCCCTTCCAAAGTGAACAATTCCTAACAAAAGCAAGCAGATCCGTTGAAAAAAATGGATATTGTGTCATTGTGGCTTCTGAGGGTATCCGTCATCCCGACGGACGATTTGTAGCCGAATCAGGATTGCACGACGCTTTTGGGCATGAACAATTAGGAGGGGTAGCACCTATTTTAGCAAGGTTGATCAAAAAACGACTTGATTTTAAATGTCATTGGGCCGTTGCGGATTATTTACAACGAGCGGCCCGTCACATTGCCTCTCAAACGGATCTTGATCAAGCGTACGCTCTAGGAAAAACCGCCGTAGAATTCGCGCTTGCTGGAAAATCCGATGTAATGCTAACCATCCAACGTGAACTGGGTCCTGGTTATAAGTGGCGCATCGGCACGGCTCCCTTGTGCGAAGTCGCTAATGTGGAGCACAAAATGCCAAGCAATTATATCAGCCAAGACGGATTTAGCATCACAGAAGCTTGCTATACGCATCTCAAACCTCTGATTGAGGGGGAAAGCTACCCCCCTTATAAAAATGGAGTCCCCGATTACGTCACCCTAAAAAACCAGTTGGTTGCAAAGAAATTAAAGGAAGCTTTTGCTGTTTAGCTTACTGGCCTTCTTCTTCTCCAAAGCAGGCGTTTTTTCAGAATGGATGATAACAACGAACTTCAATTTTCGTCCGTTGACGGGAACGCTCTAAGGGGGCGGGTACTCTGTAAACTAATTTTTGTCGCCGAGGCACTCGAAAAGCGTCTGCATTTACAGCAAACTGCCAATGGGGATGTTGGGAGATGCCGATGGCTCCAAAGGATGGTAATCTCACCTTGCCATTATATACGGTTCCGCCACTTTGCTAGCAAGTAGTATAGGGTAATGAAAAGTGCCCCTCCTTAAAGAGGGCGTTATAATGCGCCAACATAGAGTTTCTATTTTTAAAAAAAGGAGCAGGGCCATGAAAGATATTAAAATACTTGGTGTTGGTATTTATTGCAAAAGGGGTTTTTCAACTGTGTGGGATTGATGAGTGGGGTAAGGTGATCCACACGAGAGGGGTTAGGCGCTCAATATGTGTCCACTGTGGCAAGGCCTTAAGGTGGCTTGTGTGGTTGATAGAAGCGTGTGGAGGCGCGAACCATTGGTATCGGGTTCATGGG
>NZ_CAJRAM010000052.1 GCF_907164965.1 Coxiella endosymbiont of Ornithodoros maritimus | reverse complement strand
AAAGCCGTGGTAAAAACCAATGAGGATTGTCAACGGGTACAGCGCAGCCGGGGGGATTTAACGGCGCTGCCGGTTTATGCGAACGGGGAGGGACATTCATCAATTTCATCTGTTTCTGGCAAGTTGTTGGTGTTTATTGGGTTAGTTCCTCCACAACACGCGAGTGAGAATAAGGAGGTCTTGTCGCGGATTAGTAAACGCGGCAATGTGATGTTAAGGACGTTAAGGTAAAACCTGAGGTTGATGAGGCTAATTCATGCGGTGGCTCGGTGAAGCCGCATATACGTTCTTTTCGTCAAAACTGATTGTTGACAACAACCCTGGGGCCATATACGTATAGACCAAAGCAGAATACGGGAAAATAATGATCTCGTCTATCATCCCCGTATTTCACTGCGCTTCATACAGGCTACGGGGTTGGCTTTAAAGTGGATTTAATGAGATGTATAATAATCAGCTAATAGTTTTTTCTCCTCGAGGTGGAAAATGAAGCCGAAGTATGTTTCTGAATCCGTTATCCATGATCAAATCTATAAAATTTTTCCTAATGATTTAAATTCCAACGATACTGTCTTTGGCGGACTTATTATGGCAATGTTAGACCGCACTGCTTTGGTTGTTGCCGAGCGGCACAGTGGCCACACCTGTGTGACGGCCTCTGTCGATGCCTTGCATTTTCTAGCACCGGCGGGGCGAGGGGACGTGTTGTTGATTCGAGCCTCGATTAATCGCGCCTGGCGGACGTCGATGGAAATCGGCCTTAAAGTGTTGGCGGAAAATCCAAAAACGCGGGCAGTGACTCATATTCTATCGGCATACTTTACCTTTGTTGCGTTGGAGGAAAGTCGTAAACCGACTGAAGTTCCCTCGGTAATCCCTGAAACTGATATTGAAAAACGGCGCTACGAAGAGGCGGAATACCGGCGGGAGCGTCGAAAAATCGATGCACAGGAGCGACGTAGACGTCGCGGTCTTTAAATTACTTTGTGAGAGCTTATGAGATGTCGAAATTGAGTTTCGATTGGGCAGTGCTGGGTGCTGAGCGGCAGGAATAGCTGCAATGGGGAGCTTTTGGATCGGGCGTGGATGCTCAAAGCGTCGCCTGGATTGATCCTCATTTTCAGGTCGGCGTTTTGGCCGTTATTGGGGAAAGATAACTTCTAACACTCGAGTGTATTTGTTTCTTGAGTTTTTAACGGGTTATCGTGCTTTGTAATTATGCCACTAAAACTTGTTCCCTTCCCATTGATTCATTTGAAAAGACGAACTTTTGTTTGCAAAAACAAGTCGCCGAACCGTTTCACTGGATCGCCGATTAAATGAATTATCGGTACAAAAGAACGAATGGCATCTCGAGACTCAACGTACTGATTAAAAGCAAAAAAGTTATATTAGCGATGCTAGCTTATCCAAAAACGTTCCGGTTCCATGAAAAATTGAACAAAAAAATAAATCCTATTGAAATTTGCGATGCACTTCATCCTGTAAAGCTGGCGAAGCGTTATGAAGCAGAAGATACTGTTGCTGTTTTTGGTTCCTCTCATTCTTCCGTGCTCATTATACGAGAATTGACAAAAAGGGTCGTTAAAAAAATATTAATTTTTATTCAGCGCCAAGGGTCCATGAAAACATTATTCAACAAGGCCTGCCATCAGTAAAGCGTTACTCCTCCACGGAAGAAAATATTCGTCAATTTTTTTCGCAATGCACCAAAGCGATTTATGCGGTGGGCTTTTGCCAAAGGGCGCCCCTTACCAGAGAATTTAATTTATCCAACTATGACGTTTGCACGGGGATCATATTGCTCCTGGGTTATTTTCCTGGGTTATTTAAAGTGGGGATCAGTTTTTCCCGTCAACTGATCACGCCCTTAGGCGCAATCGAGATGAATCTCGGTCTGTGGAAATCCATGCAAGATATTCGAAAAGCTATACCGATTTGGCAACGATATGATCTATATAGGATTCCCCCCCCTGAAAGCTCAGGGGGGGCGACAACTCAACTAAGACAAGGGTATCTTATCTTGGTTTCGACGTTGATGAGCGCCCGGCCCTTGTCGTTGTTCTTTTTCAGCTTGTTGTTGAACATTTTGTCTTTCCATGGTATTACCTCCTTTTTACTGTTAAATATAACATACATATTTAAAGAGCACTTGTGGAACGGATGATAAGAATTTCACCATTCCATTCAAGAGGCCTGATTTTCTCAGGTTTCTCAGAATCATGGAGAAATATTTTTTTCCACTGATAGTTTGCCAGCGTCTCCGTCAGCTCATTAACACCCCCCCCGTTGATATGGGAGATTTCATGAGGCTTTCGCAACGTAATCAACCGTTTCGGGGCAATGTGATAATTGATAGAACCCACCCAGAGCGGCAAGGCGTTATCCTCAAAACAGATACCTGATTCCCACAAACGGAGTTCAATAATTGTGGTGGCGTGAGGGAGATGTTTAATCATGAACAAGACAGGTGGTTTAGCACGATAAAGCCAAGGAAAAAGAGGAAAATGCCGTTCCGGTTTATAACTCGCAAACCGACCCAAGGCGGTTTGGATGTCCATTTTAGTGTGAATGGACTCCCAACCGTAATCCTCTAGAGTTTTCTGAAGGTCATGTAATGGAGCCGTCCATTGAATATTGAAAGGCTGAACCGGATGACCGAAACTATTCCAGCGATAAATGGGAACGTAACGGGTTGGGTGTTGCCACCAATCTTTGGAAGTTATTTCCCGCACAGGCCGTAAGGGAGCATAACGATGTAAGACGGTATGAAGGTTAGCTTTAGTTATTACCGCCCAAGGCAAAACGAGCGTAACAGTTAGAAAGACGAGCCATTTTAAATTTCCAAACGGTTTGGAGGGATAGCGGCGATAAGAGACAATAACATTGAGTAAAATCGCAACTCCTAGAAAAAGGCTACCTAACACATCCTGGAGCCAATGCGCCCCTAAATATAAACGAGAGTAACTAATTAAAACAATTAAAATGCTGGCGGTTGTATAGGGAATCCAGCGCCATTTTTTTGGTAATTGTTGCGCGGTTAGAAAACCAATAAAACCGAATATTGCCAGACTGAGGGCTGCGTGTCCGCTGGGAAAAGAAGAGAAAGGATCCACCATTAAAAAACCACGGGGTCGAGGCGAATAGACGAGCCATTTAAACAAATAAACGCCTGCAGCGCTTGTTACAGTCACTAACGCCAAATGGAAAGCTGCTCGCCAGTGCTTTTTGATCCCTAAAACGATGATAAGAAGTAAGCTTATGCCTAAAACAACTTTTGCATCGCCAAGCATGGTTATTAGAGCAAAAAACTTATCGATATAGGGCAATCGTGTACTTTGTAAAAAGTAAAATAAAGGTTCGTTAAAGTTAGTTAAAGGGCCGATCGTAACGGCAATAATGCTTAACCCTAAAAAACACAGGAAGCTTAAAAAGGCCAAAATTGTCATGCTCAATTGATGATGATCGGTGGGGTTTCGATGGTTAGTAATGGCGCGCAAGAAAAAACGTGACGAATGATGAAGATAAAGCCAACGCCATAATTGGTCGGTCCAGTCGTTAATAGTTAAGATCAGAAGTGTGAAAAAGCGTTGAGCAGCCCAAAAGAGTAGCCAGAGGAAGAGGATGACGCCTAATCCTATCATTATAAATTCCGTCGTTAAATGACGGGGTAATTCGAGGGAGACAGCGCCGATCAAAACGCCCGGCAGCAGGTAAGCCACCGCCCACAGGATTGCGGAAGGAATAGCAGCGACAAAAAAACGAACCCAACTCATTTTCAATAAGCCGGCAATTAAAGGTACGGAACTTCTCACAGGCCCCACAAACCGGCCAATCAAAATACTTTTGCCGCCGTGTTTGCGAAAGAAAGCCTCGCCTAACGTAAGCCATTTGTGGTATTTCTTGAAAGGCCAGATCAAACGTAAGTGTTCGTTGTAATATTTCCCCATGAAAAAGCCAACGGTATCACCTGCTAATGCGCCGAGGGTGGCCCAGAGTAAAGTCGCCTCTAAAGAAATAATCCCTCTTCCAGCTAATATACCCATGATTGACATGGTGAGGGAGCCTGGGATAACAGTTCCGACAAGGGGTAATGATTCGGTAAAAGCAATGAGAAAAGCAAATAGAATACCCATATAAGGATTTGCTTGTAAGCAGTAGTCGATGTAAATTAGATAATGTTCAATCATGTTAAGAAATGAAGTTTATTAAACTCAATCGGTTATCCTCATCATTTCGGCGAAGGCGTAAATGAATTAGCGCGTTCCCGTATTTCGCTTCGCTTCAATAGCTACCTTAGGAAACCTGTTCCCCTTGGGCTTGCAGATCCGCGTGGTAGGAAGAACGCACTAACGGACCGCTGGCCACATTGCTAAATCCTAGCTTTTTAGCGAGTTCGCCTAACTCCTGAAATTCTTGCGGGGTTACGTAGCGGTCCACCGGCATGTGGTAACGCGTCGGCTGCAAATATTGCCCGAGGGTTAGCCTATCAACTTCATGCTGGCGCAGATCGCGCATCACCATTTCCACCTCCCCTCGCGTTTCGCCCAAGCCCAACATCATCCCCGATTTAGTGGAAATGCCAGGAAAACGTTTTTTGAAAGTCTGTAACAGAGCTAAAGACCATGGGTAATCAGCACCGGGACGTGCTTGTCTATATAAACGGGGTGCCGTTTCGATGTTATGATTAAAAACGTCAGGGAGACCGTAAGCGAGCTGATCTAAGGCTTTTTCCATGCGTCCTCGAAAATCAGGAACCAGTACTTCAATTTTAATGCCTGTGGTTTTTTCTCGCACGGCGTTAATGCACTTCGTGTAATGCTGCGCGCCCCCATCTCGTAAATCGTCACGGTCCACTGAAGTGATGACTACGTACTTTAGCGACATGACACTTACGGTATTAGCGAGATTAAGCGGTTCTTCTGGGTCAAGGGGATCAGGACGACCGTGACCGACATCACAAAAACTGCACCGACGGGTGCATTTATCGCCCATTATCATAAAAGTAGCGGTGCCATGCCCAAAGCATTCGTTTAAATTAGGACAGGAGGCCTCTTCGCAGACAGTTACTAAGCGATTTTCACGAAGCAATTTTTTTAATTGACTGACTTTATTATCAGTCGATAAGCGAATACGGATCCAATCGGGTTTGCGAAAGGGCGTGTGAGGAGCTTCAATTTTGACGGGAATCCTTGACAGTTTCTCTTTCCCTAGGCTTTTCTGAGAAGGATCGTAAGTGGTCATCGATTAAAAACTCCAATGAGGTTGTTGCCATAATAGCAGGCTGATTATACCCGAAATTCTTTAAAAATAATGGAATAATTGTACGTTTTACGGCATCTATTTCGATGGGATTTACGTAGTCTTGGATTTGGGTCATCACTAATCCTTTAAATCCACAGGGATTAATGCAAGAAAAGGGGGCCAAATCCATGGCGACGTTAAGTGCTAATCCGTGGTAGCTAAAACCCTTTCGCACCCGCAGCCCGATGGAGCAAATTTTTTTATCGTCCACATAAACGCCGGGGGCGGCTTTTTTCCCTTGTGCGGGTATGCCCCATTCTTGTAGGGATTCAGCAATCGTGTTTTCAATAGTGCGGACAAAGGTTCGAGTACTTAAGCCCAACCGATTAAGATCTAACAATAAATACATCATGAGTTGCCCTGGCCCATGATAGGTCACTTGACCTCCGCGATCGGTGCGAATGAGTGGGATATTCACTGAATTTAAGACGTGTTCTGGTTTTCCAGCGAGCCCTTGAGTAAAAACCGGCTCATGTTCCAGGAACCATATTTCGTCCGTCGTTTGCGATTGACGGCGGGCGGTGAAAGTTTGCATGGCTTCCCACAACGGTTGATAGGGAATTAAGTTAGTTAACTGGCGGATAACAACATCGTTCATGCTGTCATTTTACTGAGTAAGACATGCGGTGACTAGATCATCTTTATACGCTTGGGAAAGGAATCTAGATCTTTTATTTTTTAATATTTATTTAATCTGTTGAGGATGGCAGTACAGAACCGATGCCGATGCGGCCATGCTTCTGGAAATATGGCGGCTCAAAATACACCGGAATCAGAACAAAAATAATTTCCCGCAAAGACTTTTACCCAATCTCTTGCTAATACGGTGGTGAATTACAATTTTTTTCTTATGGAGACAGTCATTTTAGCTGTTCTTACTGTCGATTCCAAAAATCACCATAGAATATTTAGAGAAGATAAAGCAGGTGAATTAAAAAAATATTCGGTAAATCAATTACGAAGCTATGTAGCTAGAGGTGAGCATGATCAAGTGGAGGCGATGATACAGATAAACCTTGATTTGTTATTAGAGGAAGGTGAAGCATGAAACTCATGCGGAAGATTTAAGGGGCAATCCAGTGATTGTCAAAGGTACAGCCTTTCGATTAGCCTTAGCCGGAAGAGACAATGAAATGGCTTTGATGATTGCGAAATATCTGAATGAATATTATCCCGGTAAGAAACAAAAACAATATCAAGCGCAGTTCCCTCATGAGGAAAAAGAAGAAAAAGCAGAAGATTTTTCGTAAACAGCAGACGCTAAGACATTGCAGGCAATCATCAATGCTATTGGCAATGCCAATGACCGTGATTGCTAACAAGCGCTTAACCGTGAGGAGAACATTGCTGACGATAATGAAGCTCAAACACTATTAGCTGTGTTGAATGAGTTCAGAGATTACATAAAACCTAAAGGCGTGACTACCACCGGCGAGCATTTTAATATTCAATTGCTCACTGAAGCTTTTAAATTATACGGTCGAAAATATGACATTTTTGGTGGGTTTGGTAGTGATAAAAATAATTTATGTTGGCGAAAATTCATCGGTTACCTGCAGCGTTTTTTACCGGCTTGTTAGGCGCAGGCCTTTGCACAAGGAATTTATTACATTGTTGAAAGGGGGGATTTAAGCCGTTCTTTCGGCTTTCGTTATGGTGATCAAAGTTTTTTTCGTTTGGATTTAGATCCTAATTTTTGATTGGGATATGATTATGCTGTGGTTCCTGGGCTAGGGGGCGGTGGACGTGAGCTCGCCATGCGATGGCGTTGGACTCGGCGTGCAGCATTGCATCGAATTATGCGAGACCTCGCAATCAGCCCAGCCGCAAATATTTAATAACAAAGCCTGTAACAGAGCTGCTAAATACCGCAAAAAAGCGTACGCTTAGGGTCGAACATATAATCCGTCGCGCTGAGCAAGCATCGTCGCACCAGGAGTTTGAAAAAGAAATCGACATTCCATACGATTTCCGGAAGAAGAAAGCTAATAATACTGACGCTAATCAGTAAAGAGGAATTCATCTAAAACGCAATGAGGGTTAGAAACAAAGCAATATCCGGCAACCAAAGAAAGTTTTGAGAGCCGTGAGCTCTCTCCAGTAAAATAGTATTAAAACGAGAGTAAATGCCGTAAAAACATGTTTAGTAATGAATAAAGTGATTTCCATACGTAAATTAAAGCAAACTAGGGAGCTTTGGGTCCGTTATTCGGGTTCTGTACGGGCGGCTCTTCCGAATTAAGGGTTCGCCTAAAAACAGCAGAAAATAGTGTAATTTTGAAGTTTTTGCATAAATCGTTGACGAGTTTCCGGCCTTCTCATTCCAGTCCCAAATAATAGCGAACTAATAAACATAAGAAATCGCCCAACAGCCCGCGTTTCGTTTGATGTTTTACTTCTTAAAGTTAAGGAAATACAAACCGCGCCCAGTCCTAGCAAAAAAGGGTAACGATTAAAGCAAGTAAAGGGCGTTGGAGGATTCTTCGACCTACTCCGGATGTTCAAAGGGTGGTTCCATTTGTGGACGAGGCACATGTTCAATGAGCTTTTCTTCTATCGGGTGACCCATATTACCCTCCTTGGTGTTTCGTTATAGCGCCATGATAATAAATGGAGTATCATAATAGAGCTCTTTGAATAGAGTTATCTAAAATCACCTTGTTTTCCACATAGACTGTTACACTAAGCGCGAGAAAATGAGCGTCGCAGCTCAAGCGTTTTTTATTTAATAAGTATCGGTGTTCAGGGAAGTCCTTACGGACAATAGCCAGTACCCCTTTTTCAAATTTCTCGTTAGCATAAGCGACCACTTTAATCGTAAAATCACAGGGAAACTGAATTAAGGTAGTGTTGTCTGTCATGAGGATTTGCTAAAAATTCCCTCAAAAAATAGTGCGATATGATCCCAAGCCCGCGAAAATAAACCAGCGCGAGGATCATCTTGTAAAGCAATTAAGGGAACTTTTTTAATGGATTTTCCATTTAAGATCACATTAATTTTTCCATAAGACTGTCCTTTCAAAATAGGCGCGTGCAAATGCTGGATGGCAAAACTCATCGTCACCTTTAAATTTTTATCCTCACCCACGGGATGCGTGACATAGAGCGGTTGAGTTAAGCCAAATTCGACGTGTTTTTGTTTGCCCATCCAAATACGTTTTTTAGTAATTGAAGTGTTCGCATCGAATAATAGGCGCGTTTGATAAAAACGAAATCCATAATTTAGCAGCGCTTCAGAATCATCCGCTCGCTCGCTGTCGGTTGGCGCTCCCATAACCACCGAAATTAAACGCATGTTGTTGCGTTTCGCCGAGGCAATCAAACAATAGCCGGCTTCTTCTGTATGACCGGTTTTTAATCCATCGGTCGACCCATCACGCCACAATGAGCGATTGCGATTGGGTTGCTTGATATTGTTATAAGTCAGCCATTTTTGGGAAAAGTAATGATAATACTCCGGAAAGTCATTGATAATAGCGCGAGTTAAAAGGGCCATATCGTAAGGAGTCGAATAATGGTTTGGGTGAGGGAGGCCCGTTGAATCGACATAATGTGAATTTTTCATTCCCAGGCGCGCCGCCGTTTGATTCATCATTTGAGCGAAAGAGGATTCTGTCCCCCCAATATATTGCGACATGGTGACACAGGCATCATTCCCCGAGGCCACAATAATTCCTTGGATCAGTAAGTTGACAGGGACTTCAGCACCTTCCTTTAAAAACATTCGAGAGCCACCTGTGTGCCAGGCTTTAACGCTGACCTTTGGTTTATCGTCTAAATGGATCTGAGCGCTCTTTAGCTCTTGAAAGGTGAGATAAAGCGTCATTAGTTTCGTTAAGCTTGCCGGCTGAAGGCGCTGAGTCATATTTTTTTGAGCAATG
This sequence comes from Coxiella endosymbiont of Ornithodoros maritimus, assembly GCF_907164965.1. Classification (GTDB taxonomy): domain Bacteria; phylum Pseudomonadota; class Gammaproteobacteria; order Coxiellales; family Coxiellaceae; genus Coxiella. The sequence goes on along the minus strand of NZ_CAJRAM010000052.1, from coordinate 5,170 downwards.
ACGATAGCAGAATCAGCATCCATTAATACATATCCTTTGACATCCAAGTTGGGTGGAGGAGGAAGTAGCGAAGGCGGCGTCTCAGGTTGTTGCTGAGTAGCTGCTTTTGCAAGAGCAAGATTCTGTTGAGCGGCATTCTCGACATCACCAAGAGCGCTAACTGAAAACTCTACAGAAAAAAGTAAAAGAGTGGCAAGAATGCAAATAGCCTGTAGCCGGGAATGTAAAAACTTCATATTCGCTTCCTAATATCGAAATCTAATTTCGATAAATCCTATCTCGTATATGGGAGTCTAAAAAAGGGGGGCGAAGCCCCTTTTTGTGTCTAAGTTCCTTAGAATTTGTAAGTCAAGCCAACCGTAACAGCGTTCAGGTTAGGCAAGTAGTTAGCGTTATTGATTTTCCCTTGACCAAAGACATGTGAGTAGGAAATATCAACGCCAATGTTCTGGGTGATGTTGTAACCCACACCGATGCCGGCTTTCGGTCGAATATAGCCTATGGAGCTTGACGGAACCTTAATAGCCACAGGAGTGATTACGGAAGTGAAGAGAGGACTAACCTCGGTACCCGTTTCTGTAAACGCGGCAAATTTAGCATGCACATAAGCAACACCACCCTCGATAAAAGTGTAGAAGTTATTGATAGGTAAAGTTGCTTTGGCCATTAAATCAATAGAGTACAAGTTTATTTTTTGTCTGTCTTCGGCTTGTACGGAAGAAAAAAGAGCCATCCTGCGAGCCAGGTTTACATTTCGGTAAGCAGGGTGGTAGTAAGTAAACCCTGATTCTAATGAGAAATAAGGATTGAAAGCATAACCAACGGCGACTCGACCGTTAAAACCTCGGCTTTTTTTTGTATTAGTGTGAGAGTTTTCGGTTAGTGTTACGCCAGTGAAATCTTTGGAATTACCCGTTTTTTTATCGACCAACCCATAACCTGCTTCAGCACGAACGTAAAAACCAGCATCACTGGTATTGTTGTATGATTGCTCAACCGATCCGCGTGCTAATGCGCCGGTGCTAATACCAATAGCAGTAGTGCCTGCCATCCCAATTACAATTTTTTTCAACATGTTGATATTTCTCCTCTTTTTACTTAGATTAACGTGTTAACACATCCAATACAGGCTGGATTTGGTTAGTTAAGGTCCGTCGATTAAACACCAAAAAGACAGAGAAATGATGAATATTCCTCCTAGTGACTCCTAGTGAAGTCCGTTAAGGGTGTTATTTTAATAAACAACTTTAAGTTAAGTCAATACTTATTTAGCATTTCTATAAATAATTGAGTAATTGAGCTTGCTTTAATAAGAATGTTCTAAAAACTTCAGTGCCGCCTTTCCACAACCTCTCTCCTGCTTGCGGAAGAGGCTAGGAGAGGCCAAAAGAACTGTAGTAGCGCATGGGGACAATTTAAAGAAGCCAAACCCACTTCATCGCGATCTATCTTGGATAGAATACGAATGTAAACTTCTTCAGAAACTTCTCCCTGGGAGCGCATTTCATGGAGCCGCTTGCGTTCATAATTTAAAATTTTGGTGAGAAGGGCTTCAGCTTCGTGGGTGTCGCATTCGGTTTTGTAAGAGACTTTAAATTGTAAGAGTCAATTGGTGTAGTAATTATTTACTAATTTTTTAGCATTTTCAGAACAAATATTTTCGCCCGCGTCCAATTGATCTATGTGTTGAATCGCCTCTTTTCGTTAATCGACAATATATTTTAGAGCTTTCTTTAATAAAAGCACCGTCGCTTTTTTCAGATTTTAGTAATTTGACTAAATAAGGTAACGTCAAACCTTGAACGGGTAAAGTAAACAAAATAGCAATAATTATTAAGAAAATAATTAAATCACGATAAGGAAATGGAGTTGTGTCAGGTAGCATAATGGGTAGTGCGAGGGCTAACGCCAGCGATACCAAGCCTCGCATACCTGACCAGGAAGAAATAATCACTTCTCTCCAAGAAAATATATACCGTTTTGTTAGGTTTTTCTTAGCCGTGAAAGCGAATTAACGAGTAAATTGGTCGCTAAGACCCAAATAAACCGCAGTAAGATTAAAGATAAAATGGTAATCGTTGAAAATAAGATTAATTGTCCTGTAGGGAAGTAATTCACTTTGCCCAAAAAAGTCCGGAAATTGCATCCCAATGACAATAAAAATCAAACCATTTAAGAAAAATACTAAAGTATCCCAGACGGATTTTTCTGATAGCCGCGTCCTTGCTTTAATCGTCCGCTCCGTGCGCTTGTGAAAAAGACCGGCAGCGAATACGGCCAAAACACCCGACACGCCAATCCGGTCAGCAAATAAATAAGAAACATACGCTAAAATAATGCTCATGATAATCGGCAATTCATTTTCAGATTCGGTTAAAAATTCTTTGACGATTAAACTAGTGAAATAGAAGAATATCAGACCGACCGCGATGCCACCCAACCCGACAATTAACATGCTTTCCTCGGCATGGAGTAGATTGATGGCTCCAATAAACACGAACATCAGTCCCATGTTGTAAAGCACAATACTCACCGCATCGTTAAATAAGCTTTCCACCTCAAGGCTGCGAATGATGTGATTGGGTATTCGCATGCGGTTGAGAATCGAGGTCAATGTAATAGTATCGGTCGGTGAAATAATGGCTCCCAATACTAACGAAGCGGATAGAGGCATCCCAGGAACGATCCAGGCTAATATGACAGCAATCACGATGGTTGAAGCAATGACGAGCAATATCGACAAGGAGAAAATTTCACTTTTGTTATTCTGAATGCCTTCCCAAGAAATCAGGTGTGCGGCAGCGAATAAAATAGGCGGTAAAAATAAAGGGAGCATCAGTTCGCTGGGAGGATGCCAATTGGGAATTCCCGGAATAAACCCAACGATTAAACCAGTCATCACCAATACCAAAGGATAGGGGACATTTATTCGTTCGGCGATCGCAGTATTTATTACAACCAAAAAGAGGGTGAAAGGTATAATCTCAAATGCCGTCATGGTTTTTAATTCCTTAATAAATTGTAACGTAATTCAAGTTTTTATGGAACTTGCTTATTTAACTACTTACAATTACAGAATTTTCTATTCTGAATCCCTTCACAGGGCTTAATTTCTAACGCACGAGGTTTACAATGGCTATTGAACGAACGCTATCAATTATCAAACCCGACGCTGTGGCCAAAAATATCATTGGCCAGATTTATTCCCGTTTTGAAAAAGCAGGCCTTAAAATTATCGCAGCTAAAATGTGTCATCTGAGTAAACCACAAGCAGAAAAGTTCTATGCGGTTCACAAGGATTGTCCTTTCTACCCCGATTTGGTAAAATTCATGAGACAAGGGCCTGTAATGGTCCAAATCTTGGAAGGCGAAAATGCCATCGTTAAAAATCGAGAGATCATGGGGGCCACTAACCCGAAAGAAGCGTTTCCAGGAACGATCCGGGCTGATTTCGCTGACTCCATCGACGCTAACGCGGTACATGGTTCGGATGGTCCTGAAACAGCAAAAGAAGAGATCACCTTTTTCTTTAAGCCCGATGAAATCTTTTAATTCAATCGGAGTTTAAGTGTTTCCCTTCCCATCGATAAATCGCTTGGGTCATGCGGTATTCGTGAAGGAAAGCTATTTTCTGATCTAAAAATTTAATCACACTGATGCCACCGGGAAGGGAATATTCCCTGCGATTGGAAACACAGCCAAAAACCCATTCAACGAAAGCCGTTTTTTTTTTGCAAAATAAAGTGATAAAAATCCCATTTGGTTACTTTTCCGTTTGCGTTTAATCAGAATCCAAAGCAGTGTTTAATCTCGTGGATGCCCTGATACCGAGGGCCGTGAGATTTAATGACGACACAATCTTCGGCTAGAGTTGAAAGAATAAGTAGCAAATCATTTTGTTTCCAGCCGTCGGTGTATTGTTGATTTAGATTAAAAACGGTTTTTTCATTCATTGATATTTCCCTTCTGATTCAAAATAAGCGCCGGCCGTTCTCCAACTTCCGTGAGGCGACAGAAGCATTATTAAATTAAGAATACCAACGCTTTCGATAGTGTTTCAAAACGTCTATAATACGATGAGCTAGGAAATTGATTCAATGAACGTTATCACAATTTATCAAGGGCGTATCAATCATAAGCTTGGAAGTATATTGCCTGACATCAAACAAACCCCCCAACGTTTGCACGAAGCGATGACTTATGCGGTGATGTCGGGCGGTAAGCGGGTTCGTTCTTTATTCGCCTACGCAACTGGGTTTAGTTTTGACGCTGACCCCGCTCAAATCGACAACGCAGCTTGCGCTATTGAATTAATGCATTGTTATTCACTGGTTCATGATGATTTAGCAGCAATGGATGATGATGATTTTCGTCGCGGAAAACCGAGCTGTCATAAGGCCTTCGATGAAGCGACAGCGATTTTAACGGGGGATGCGTTGCAATGCTTAGCTTTTGAGATTTTAGCACGCGACAACAATACTCATTTGATTAATGTATTAGCGCATGCCTGTGGCTCTCTGGGCATGGTGGGCGGCCAGCAATTGGATTTAGAGTTTAAAAATAAAGAGGCGACTCCCGAACAAATTGAGATCGTTCATCGCCTAAAAACAGGTGTTTTGTTTAGCACAGCCATTGAATTAGGAGCGCTTGCAGCAGGTTGTACCGATGAAAAGAGGCTTCAAAAATTGCGAAAATTGGGAGCCACCATTGGTTTAATTTTTCAGTGGCAAGATGATCTGGCGGATCAAACAGTGGAAGATGAAAAAATACCATTAATTAACCGCATCGGTGTTTTATTTAATCAAGTAGAAAAGTCATTAAATGAATTAGAAGGCAATAACAGCTTTCTTCAAGAACTAATTCATTTTCTAAAACCCTCTATCACCGCCGTCATTTAATGACTGAAACCACCAGCTCTGCCGGTGTGAAAAAACAAGAAGTCCCGTCATCCCCGCTGCGCACCTAGGCGTCAACTTAAGCATAAACCCCTAATGGCTGTAAAGTTGATGCTTCTCTTTCATTCACCTTGTTCCTTTCAAAGCTTCTTAACACAAGGGGCCTCTATCATTACCCACCCGTGGTGAAGCGTGAAAAACTTAAAAACCCGTCGTCCTCCCGCGGGGGCATCTGCTGTATTAATTGAAGCATACAAAACCTTCACGGCCGAGTC
>NZ_CAJRAM010000051.1 GCF_907164965.1 Coxiella endosymbiont of Ornithodoros maritimus | reverse complement strand
GGGGCATCTGCTGTATTAATTGAAGCATACAAAACCTTCACGGCCGAGTCGGGAGGATCCTGGCTAAAAGGCTAAGAAAAGCACCATCGGTGTTTTTCTTAGCCTTTTAGCCAGGACTCCCGTGGCTTCGGCCGTGAAAGCCCTCGATTCTTTGTCTGTCGGTAGGCAGCCTACGCACGGAAACGACAGACATTTTTTCAACTACTTGATATTCCCTCTTTACCTCGCCCCCTTAAGTTGAGCTCTAGGCGCCTGCGTAGGAATGACGAAGTCTGAGACGTCCGTGACTTGTAGTAATGAGAGGAATTACGCAGCGCGTATTGTTTGTTCGGCTGTCAGCTTCATTCGATAATAAACGCAACATCACCTCCTCAGTTAAATGCAAGGTTCCCGGAGTATAAAAAAATCATAGGAGTCTCTTTTTTCTGTACTTCCTCGCTTATTTTAATTGTTTCTAATGCCTTCAGTATGGCTTGTCCTTCTATCACTAGCTTATGCTGAACTCTAACTATATTGAGTTTTTCTTTAGCAATTTTTTATTTATCTGAGCCTGAACACTCATTGTATTTAACGTGAAGATAACCCCAAATGGGGCCCCAGTGTACGAGTTGCTTCATCCAAACACTTTAATCGTAACTTTCTATCTTTTTCACTTTCAAAAGCTTGGTATAAAGTTAATTCCAATGGGGTTCGAGAGCCTTCAAGTGAGGTAAAATCTTCCTGTTTTTTCTCGTTCTCAGGTAAATGATATTTAAATAATGGATCTGTTGCTCAAAGATGAGATCCACTAATTTCGTTGAGGACGGCTCTCGCAGATTTGGAATTATGTTGCCACATGAGGATGTAAAGGGGATTATTTCACTTCCCGGGATGCTTTCGCTTGAGGGGAGGGGAAATTTGATTGCTGAATAGCGATTATCTCTCTTATTTTTTATGTTCTATCTCATCAACCAATTTCTGTAATTTCGAGGAACAAGTCGAGCAGATGGTGGCGTTACTAACTTTATCATACAAATCCTTTAAAATAGATTCAGAATCTTTCCCCTCTCGAAACTGTTGGATTGCTTCGTAGACCTTCTCTAATTTTTCAGTTAAAAATTTATGCGCTTTTTTACTGAAAAATTTGTTGTGTGTTTCGTCTAATTCTTCGTATAAATAGTTCACTATGTCGTTAAAACCTTGTTGTATAGAAGTTTTCTAATCTATCCTTCTCTGAAGGGCTTGCCATTTTTGGGAGGCCGTTTCGCTTGCTGCTTCATAAGGTGTTTTTTATCTTTATTTGTTCTTAGTAAAAGAGCGCTTTATCATCTTGAGGTTGTTAGAATAATCTTTTTCACACTTCATTACGGTATCAATGAGTTTGAAATAGGCTTTTTCGTTTTCGGCAAAGGTACGCGCTAGTAAATGAAAAATTGTATTGCCACTTTCATCCGTAGTTTCCAGTGGGGTTTCGCCTTTTTTGTTTTGGAGATCTAAGCGAGCTCCATTATTTATTAATGTTATAACGTTGTGAACCTTTTTTTCTTTCGATTCTTCTTCGAAATAAATGCTGTAGTCGTTTTTTCTGCTGGAAAAGAAGAAGAGATTGAATTGGATCCGGGAGGCAGGTTTTAATGTTTTTTTATCTGATTACAGGTGATGCTCAGAGCCTCATCTAAACGCTTCCAAATTCTTTATCGTGAATCTTAAATTGAGTTTTACACTCGCTTTGAATTTCTTTGATAGATTTTTTTGGTAATAAACTTGATATTAACTTACAATCCGTGGAGAGATGGCTAGTAAGCTTGCTCCAATACATAACGTGTATCTTTTTGAAATCAGATTGGGATAAATTTGGTTGGCTGGTAGAATCAAATCCAAAGGAATCGCGAATTTCCTGAATGCTTTCTTTAATAATGCAATTAAAAATTATATCAGAAAGTAATTTTGAATCAGTTTCGTTTAAATTATTATCTTGATTTTTGAGAGTTGAATTAATTGATAGTTAAAAAAACAATAGCCTGCTTTAGAACGTTCCACCACTCTTCATCTTGGATTTTTTCTTCTCCAACAGAAGTTAATTTATCGATATAATTAATTACGAACGTAAAAAATATCATACGACAAAAAGGAATTTTATATTGAAAAATAAGGTACGCGGCCTCTCGAGTTCTTTCTTGGTCGGCACTCACTCCTTCTGTTAATAATAATCTAAGCAACTTAATGTTTTTTTCTCGGGTTTATTCGCTTTCACAAGATTAAATGCCAGTGTGTACGCGACAAATTTAATATTTTTTCGATAGGCTCTAACTCAAAATCAGGTATAAAAATCTCCTTATAGGCTGATAACTGTTAAAACCCAAATTTGCTCAGCCTTATCTCAGATGTAACAGACGTAATGAGTGAGTTAGTTGTGGATATGTTATTTAGAATTATATTGATATAATAAAATGTCTAGATAGACATAATCAAAAACGGGAGAAATATCAAATCGATTTTTAACGATAACTTAAGGTTTTTCCCAAAAATGAATGAATTAGAATGCAACCATGACAGAAAAAATTAATCTTTTAAACTTAAGTGAACCTGAATTACAAGGCTTTATCGCATCCCAAGGCCAGGCACTATATCGTGTTACGCAACTATTGCAATGGATTCATCAACGCGGATTAACCGATTTTTCTTTAATGACCGACTTCAGCAAATCGTTTCGACAACAGTTAAGTGAGGCGTCCTTCGTCCGCGTGCCGGAGCTTGCTTTAGAGCGCGTTTCGGCTGATGGAACCCACAAATGGCTCTTTCGATTAGCGGATAATAATAAAATTGAAACGGTTTTTATCCCAGATTGTAAACGGGGCACTTTATGCGTTTCCTCGCAAGTGGGCTGTGCTTTGAATTGCAGTTTTTGCGCGACAGGAAAAGAAGGCTTTAATCGTAATCTTACTTTGGCTGAAATTGTCGGACAAGTGTGGTTAGCCGCCCGGTTGTTAAAATCGCCTTATAAAATCACTAATGTCGTAATGATGGGAATGGGTGAGCCTTTACTTAATTACGAAGCGGTGGTTGCAGCGATGCATTTAATGATGCATGATCACGCTTATGGCTTATCTAAATACCGCGTGACGTTGAGTACCTCTGGTATAATGCCCGCTATGCGTCGTTTGCGCAAAGAAAGTCCGGTTTCTTTAGCTGTTTCGTTACACGCACCTAACGATGCTTTGCGAAATGTGTTGGTCCCGCTTAATAAAAAGTATTCGTTAGACCAGTTAATTCCTTTATGCCGAGATTATTATTCCCGAGACAGTAAACGTTGCGTCACGTTTGAATATGTGATGATCGAGGGAATGAACGATCGTTTGATTGATGCCGAGCAATTAATTCGTTTATTAGCCGACGTGCCGTGTAAAATTAATTTAATTCCCTTTAATTCTTTCCAAGGAACAGCTTATCGATGTTCGACAGAGTTGGCTATTTCCGTTTTTCAAAAATACCTAATTGATGCTGGTTTTAATACTCGAGTGCGACGAACAAGAGGGGACGATATTGCCGGTGCTTGTGGTCAATTGGCTGGCCAGTTTCACGATCGAACAGGGCGGCAGCGACGCTGGCTTCAAAAACAAGATCTCGATTTTAACCGCCCTATTCCTGCAATCAATCATTAGGGCCTGTTAACAATTCGCTATGTTGATTCAGTATTCGCTCATTTTGGAGCACCGCAGCACAGGAATCAACGGATTGTGATAAGCATAGTATAGGCTCTAGCGAAATTGCTTTCTTATTCCAGATACGCCAGGAGTCAGTTTATAATGCCCATAAATACACCACCATAGGAATGCGACCAATGACGGAAAACCCGATCGATATGGGAATCAATCTCGCACGTTCGGACAGCACTGCGAAGACACCTGGTATCCTCTTGCGCAAGGCTCGCCAGGCGAAGAATCTTCAGCAAAGCGATGTTGCGAAAGAGATACGGCTTAGCATTCAATGGGTAAAAGGTCTTGAGCAAGACGATTATTCCCATGTCCCTGCATTAATTTACGGGCGCGGTTATTTACGTGCTTATGCCCGTTATGTGGGCATATCGCCGGATGAGGTGATGGCTGCATTTAACGAAATGGGATTGGAGGAAGAGTTCGAACGGGTAAAAGCCGAAGTAGAAAGACCTGTGAAACACCACGCGGTGCCAGTTGTTTTAAGATCGAAACAGATGATTAACGGCAAAATGCTTCGGTGGATTACGGTTATTTTATTGGTAGTGTTGATCGTCTCTGTGGGCGTTTGGTGGCAAGGCAAAAAACATATTCTTGGGCAATTGCAGTCAGTTATTTCTTCACCGCAAGAGAATTTGTCCTTAAAACAAACGTTAGTGAACTCAGCGGATACTAATGAAACAATCAATACAAATTTGACGGAGCAAGCTACGGCCATAAAATACAAGAATAAGATAACTTTTTCAGGAACTAATCATTGACGAAAAACATTCAAGCGATTCGGGGAATGAGCGATACCTTACCCGAAGAGATCCCTTATTGGTCTTCTCTGGAAAATGCTTGCCGTTCGGTGGTATCTGCTTATCATTATCGTGAAATTCGTTTCCCCGTCGTTGAACAAACGGCTCTTTTTAAGCGCACGATCGGAGAAGCCACCGATATTGTTGAAAAAGAAATGTATACCTTTACCGATCGCAACGGCGATAGCCTTACTTTGCGCCCGGAAGGAACAGCAGGCTGTGTGCGGGCCGGCATCCAAAACGGCTTGCTTTACAATCAAATTCAGCGTTTGTGGTATTTAGGGCCAATGTTTCGCCATGAGCGTCCACAAAAAGGACGTTATCGCCAGTTTTATCAGCTCGGCGTTGAAACTTATGGGATGGCGGGAGCGCCCATTGAAGCCGAGTTGATTTTTATGTGTTTGCGCTTATGGAAAGCGCTGGGTTTGGAATCTTATATTCATCTCGAATTAAATACGTTAGGTACGCTTGACTCGCGAAATGCTTACCGGCGAGCATTAGTCACCTATTTGCAATCGCGTGAAAAGGAACTGGACGAAGGTAGCCGGTGGCGTTTGCACACGAATCCCTTACGGGTTTTAGACAGTAAAAATCCCGAGCTACAACCGCTCCTTGCAGAAGCACCCAAGCTAATCGATTATTTGGATGAGACATCGCGACACTATTTTGATCAATTGCGGAGAGTGTTGGATCAAGCAGAAGTGCCTTTTATCGTGAATCCCACACTAGTTCGAGGATTAGACTATTATACACACACCGTTTTTGAATGGGTAACTGATCAACTGGGGACGCAAGGTACTGTTTGTGCGGGTGGGCGCTACGATAGCCTCGTCGAGTTGTTAGGCGGCAAACCAACTCCGGCCGCGGGGTTTGCTGCAGGATTAGAGCGATTAGTGTTATTATTACGTGGGGTGCGAAAATGCGTCGACAAGATCGATATTTACGTCGTTATAGCAGGGGAAGCAGTAATTCAAGAAGGGCTTTTGATGACGGAACAGCTTCGCAACGTATTGCCTGAATGGGTCATCGAAGCTGATTTGACTGGCAGCAGTTTAAAAAGTCAGTTTAAACGGGCCGATAAAAGTGGGGCCAAATGGGCGGTTATTATCGGTGAAGAAGAAATAAAAACGAATACAGTGACGCTAAAACATTTGCGAGAAACAGTGCCGCAAAAGAGTTTAACGCGAGATACCTTAATTTCTTATTTGAAATCCGAAGGTTGAGAATAAAAAGTCAGGTGAAACAATGACAGAACTTCTTTCCGATCAAGAACAAATTGAAATGATAAAAAAATGGTGGCGCGATTATGGTCGTCTTATTGCTCTTGTTATCGTTATTGGTTTATTGATTGGATTTGGATGGCGGTATTGGCGTCATCATCAATTGGAGAAAACAGAACACGCTTCTACGCTTTATATACAATTGCAAATATTGGCTTCGCAAAATTCGTGGGATAAAACAAAGCCGTTAACGGACCGACTGATTAAGGATTATGGTAAAACTCCTTATGCAACAATGGCCTCATTCTTAAATGTAAAAAGAGCGGTTGAGCAAAATCATTTACCGTCGGCATTGGATCAGTTGCAGTGGGTTATGAAAAATGCCACTGTTCCGGATTTAAAACAATTGGCGCGCTTGCGGGCAAGTCGAATTTTATTAGCCGAGAATCGCCTGAAAGCGGCTTTGAATTTATTGCAAACGGTTGATGATCAGGCTTATCAGCCGCTCGTGGACGAAATTAAAGGCGATATTTACGCAGCCATGGGGAATCGCGAGTCGGCTAAACAATTTTACGAAACCGCACAAAAGAGTATGAAAGCGATGGGAATTAACGACCCCTATTTAACAACGAAAATTTCGGAATAAAAATACCCCGGGGCAGGCCGCGGGGAGTAAATTTAAAATTTCTTCATCTGATGACCCTCTTTCCGTTTGCGGAGGGGATGCTTGGAGGAATGAAGGGAGAGAACCTCAATGCTTCCAGTCATTGCCATCGTTGGGCGACCCAACGTCGGCAAATCCACATTATTTAATTATTTAACTAAAAGTCGGGCTGCGTTAGTGACCGATGTCTTAGGTGTTACGCGCGATCGTCAATACGGTGAAACCACTATTGATTCTCAGCGTCTTTTAGTGGTCGATACAGGCGGCTTGGTCGATACGGAAAATAAAGAAGTAGCGCCACTGGCAGAAACGCAGGCTGAGCAGGCAATCGATGAATCCGATTACATTTTATTTTTAGTGGACGCGAAGGCAGGGTTAGTTCCTGCTGATGAAATCATTGCCGAACGATTACGCAAAAAAGGGAAAAAAATTTTTTTGGCCGTAAATAAAGCTGATCGAGCAAGAGCGGCGATTGTACAAAGCGATTTTTATAAATTGGGATTTGGTGAACCTCACGTTATTGCTGCCACGAACGGGCGAGGCGTCAAGTATTTAATGACTCAAGTTTTAAAAAATTTGCCTGAGAAAAAAGAAGTTATTGAAAAAGAAGTCGGCATTAAAACCGCCATGATTGGCCGTCCCAATGTCGGAAAATCCACGCTTATTAATCGATTATTGGGCGAAGAACGGGTTATTGTTTACGATCAGCCGGGAACCACTCGCGATAGTATTTATATCCCTTTTGCCCGCGGCAACGAAAATTATACGTTGATTGACACAGCAGGCATTCGCCGGCGCAGTAAAATACAAGATTATGTTGAAAAATTTTCAATGATTAAATCATTAGAGGCGATGCATACGGCGGATGTAGTTATTTTTGTATTAGATGCTCGTCAAGGCGTGACTGAACAGGATTTGCGGTTATTAAATCGGATTGTTGAAGCTGGAGTGTCCTTGATCATTGCTGTAAATAAATGGGATGGCCTAAAAATAGAAGAGCGTGACAATGTGCGCAATGCTATTGATCGACGTATGCCGTTCGTTGATTTTGCGCGTCGTTATTTTATTTCCGCACTGTATGGAACCGGTGTAGGCAAATTATTTCGAGCAATTCGGGAATCTTATCAATCCATCCAACAGGAATTAACGACAGCTCAGCTGACCATGGTCTTGGAAAAAGCCGTAGCGGAACATGAACCTCCTTTAGTTAAAGGTCGTCGAATTCGCTTACGTTACGCGCATTTAGGCGGTCGCCACCCATTAACGATTGTGGTACATGGTAAGCAAACAAAATCATTGCCACAATCCTATTCTCGCTACCTCTCCAATTATTTTCGCAAAACACTCAATTTTATCGGCGTTCCCATCCATGTCAAACTGAAAACTGATCTAAATCCTTATGAGGACCAGGAGGAGCGTTAGAGAGCGCGAAATTCGTTTATTTAGATTCTTCTCATAGTAGCACTTCCGAAGCCTGGTGATCTGAAAATGTACTATACTAATCGAGTGATTTCTATCTAGGGGGCGAAATGAATAACTTACTATTTATTATTTTCATGACGGGATTGTTTTTTAACGCCGTTATTGTTGGCGTGACTTCTTGTAAAAGTCTCGATTTAAGAAGTTTTGCATTTTAAGGAAGTCAGCCCTCAGTGTTGGAGTGTTTTAAATAAAAATGGCACTCAAGTGTACCCTCACTCAAGGGATTCTATAGCTGCCGATCCTGGTAACAAAGAGTTTAACAAGCATGGGTGGGTGGTGACTCCCTTACTTGTGGCTACTGTTCAGGCATTTTATTACTATTTCCGACACCTACTCTGGCTTGTATCAAAAATTCGAAAGCGGTCAATGCAGATTTATGGTGTCTGAAAAAGGTTATACCACTAGCTGTGGCGCTAGCAGTATAGAAGGCTGTACGATTATCTGTGATTAATTAAACTAATCAATTAACTAAGTAGCCTGTATGAAGCGCAGTGAAATACGGGGATGATAGACGAGATCATTATTTTCCCGTATTCTGCTTTGGTCTATACGTATATGGCCCCAGGGTTGTTGTCAACAATCAGTTTTGACGAAAAGAACGTATATGCGGCTTCACCGAGCCACCGCATGAATTAGCCTCATCAACCTCAGGTTTTACCTTAACGTCCTTAACATCACATTGCCGCGTTTACTAATCCGCGACAAGACCTCCTTATTCTCACTCGCGTGTTGTGGAGGAACTAACCCAATAAACACCAACAACTTGCCAGAAACAGATGAAATTGATGAATGTCCCTCCCCGTTCGCATAAACCGGCAGCGCCGTTAAATCCCCCCGGCTGCGCTGTACCCGTTGACAATCCTCATTGGTTTTTACCACGGCTTT
>NZ_CAJRAM010000050.1 GCF_907164965.1 Coxiella endosymbiont of Ornithodoros maritimus | reverse complement strand
CCCATGAACCCGATACCAATGGTTCGCGCCTCCACACGCTTCTATCAACCACACAAGCCACCTTAAGGCCTTGCCACAGTGGACACATATTGAGCGCCTAACCCCTCTCGTGTGGATCACCTTACCCCACTCATCAATCCCACACAGTTGAAAAACCCCTTTTGCAATAAATACCAACACCAAGTATTTTAATATCTTTCATGGCCCTGCTCCTTTTTTTAAAAATAGAAACTCTATGTTGGCGCATTATAACGCCCTCTTTAAGGAGGGGCACTTTTCATTAGGTTACTTGTTGAAAACCTACACTTTTTAATCGAACCCAGCGTCAACCCCAAAATTGAATGCTGAGAAGGCGCTAGCGCGTAATTTGTAAACAGGATTTAAGTTTTTGACTTTTCAAAAAAGAATATCCTAATAAGTCCAATGTTTGTCATTGTAAAGCACATAAGTATGACGGCTATAAAGCTTTTTATGGTTGAGAGTTGTCTAGCATGTATTAATTGATTTTGGGTGGAGTCGCTTAAGGAGCTGAGGATTTGTTGTAAATTGCCTTGATGACTAAAGACGGCATGATCAATTTGGCTCAGCGTAATTGAAGGCAGTTCGTTCGAGTACGTATTAATTAAATGGGCGCAATTGACGGATAAAACTTTTTTCGTCCCAAAAATTGAAATAAGAGTGGCAATAGCGACACAAAGAATACCCGAGAGTAATAATCGTATTAATAATACTGGCGCTTTTACCAAGTTTTTCTTTTGGTAAAGCTTGCATCCTAAGCGATGAATTATTTGAGAAAACATGCTCGAGCCCAAGCCCCGTTAATAACAACGGAAACCACAAAGCATGGTAGGTGGTAGAGAGACGGTGATGTTGTGCAATAAAAAAGTCCCGATACCGATTAATACTAAACCCAACGCCATTGGAAGACGGTAACCCGAATGTTTAGTGATTGTGGAAGCCACTAAGGAAAGCAGTAAAACACTAACGCTAATGGATAAAATGGCAATTCCTGCTCGTAGAGCGGAATAGTGCAATAAAAAAGGATGTTGAATAAAAGTGTTGAAAAAATAAAGCATTCCCATCATGGTAAATAAACTCGCTGCAATGACTATGTTGCTAGCAATAAATAGACGCTTGCGAAAATCACTAAAATAAACGACTGGACTTCGGAGGTGGTG
Source organism: Coxiella endosymbiont of Ornithodoros maritimus (assembly GCF_907164965.1). Lineage (GTDB taxonomy): Bacteria > Pseudomonadota > Gammaproteobacteria > Coxiellales > Coxiellaceae > Coxiella. The sequence continues at coordinate 24,103 of NZ_CAJRAM010000050.1, read as the reverse complement.
TTCCATAAACCAAAAAAGTAATAAAAGAAAAACACCTGTGATTAATAGAATAAGGATTTTTAAAGAACTCCATCCCCACACATTCCCTTCGACCAAACCTAAAGTTAAGGTAATAAGACCAAAAGCTAGAAAAGCCAAACCCCATAAATCAAGACGAATATTCTCTCGCGCTCCACGCGATTTTCTCGCAAATAGGCGAGCCATGATAATAGCGATAAACATCAAAAGAATGTGGACTAAAAAATATAGCGCCAGCTTAAATAAAATAGGAAAAATGCCGCTGATTACCGGACCAAATGCAAAGCTGAGTGTGTCCTACAGCGCCTGTCCATAAAGCGATAGCAAAGCTTTCTTTCTCATTCAAAAAAGCGAATTTCGTTATGGCTAACGTCATGTGCACGACAACGGCGGTGCTTAAGCCTTGTAAAGCACGGCCAACGATTAGTGTAGTGGGGTGATGTCCAAGGGCGATCATTAACGAGGAAATAATGGAAAACCTGCATCGACAAAAAACATATTTCGACGCCTAAAAAGATTGCCCAATTGACCGCCAATGATGATAAACGAAGCGCAAGCGAGTATGTAAGCATTTACAATCCATTGCAATGCGACGGGGGTTAAGTGAAGTTCATTGCTCATGGCTAGGAGGGCGTTCATCACCGCCGTAATATTAACGGTGAGAGTGAAAACGGCTAAACACACAGCGGTGAGTACTAACCATTTTCGCAAGGGATTGGTTTTCAGGTAATAACTTTTCATGAATTTCCTTGCAAAAGGTAGGTTCCGCATGGTGGTTGAATTCTATCAGTCATAAATTTTTTCAACCCGACAATCCAATTGGCCTTCCGCAACCCGTGCTGTGATTTTGTCTCCTAATTTAAGGGTCTGCGCTTTTCGTACAATTTGATTTTGATGGGTCACAATTGCGTAGCCGCGTTTTAATGTGGTAAGTGGACTCATTGTTTGGAGCGTTTGCGCTTTACCTGCTAGATTTTGCTGGCGATGGTTAAAATCGTAATCCATGGCCATCATCAACTGGTGTTGCAGCGTTTTGATTTGGCGGCGCTGTGATTCGAGCTGTTGATCGGGACGTTGCAGCCGCGTGATTAAATGGCGCAATTGCAATTGATAATGGTGCAAGTGGGTGTTTATAAAATGCTGTAGACGCCGCTGGAAAGAATGAACATGCTGCAACCATTCTTTGCGGTTAGGGCTAACTATTTCAGCGGCGGCCGAAGGGGTTGCCGCTCGGTGGTCAGCCACGAAATCAGCGATCGTAAAATCAATTTCATGGCCCACACCAGTAACCACTGGAATTTCGCAGGAAAAAATAGCTCGTGCGATCCTTTCTTCATTAAAAGGCCACAGATCTTCTAAGGAGCCGCCGCCGCGAACTACTAAAAGCACATCGCACTCTTTTCGGCTGTCAGCTTTTTTGATGGCGTGAGTAACTTGTTCAGCCGCTTTATCGCCTTGCACTAGCGAGGGATAAACAATAACCGAAATGGTCGGGAAACGACGGTTTAGCACTTTTAACACGTCACGAATGGCGGCTCCCGACGAAGAGGTGATAACTCCGATGCTCGTTGGAAAGAGAGGAATTAGCTTTTTATTTTCAGGCGCAAACAATCCCTCTTTTTTCAAGCGCTGTTTCAATTTTTCGAAAGCAATTTGCAAGGCCCCGCTGCCTGCTGCTTGCATTTGCGTCACAATCAACTGGAAGTCACCGCGCGTTTCATACAAGCTGATTTCAGCCTGCAGCAAAACATGGTGGCCATTCTCGGGGTTGAAATTCAATTGGCGATGGTAATTGCGGAAAAAGGCGCAACGCACCTGCGCGCGTTCGTCTTTCAAAGAGAAATACAAATGACCCGAAGCCGGGCGCGATAAATTCGATATTTCTCCTGTAATCCATATTCTTTGAAAGCGTTCCTCCAAAAGTAAACGCGCTTCGTTATTGAGTTGGGAAACAGTATAAATAATTTCTGTGTTAAGACTAATTTCTTCTTCAAGTAGTGACATATTTTTCATTGCCGTTTGGATTCCTTGGCAATTATAAAGATTTCCTGTACTCTAAACCATAATTCTGATTCTTTGGAATTCATATTAAAGGAACAACAGTAAAGGAGTTGCTATGCGATCTGTAGCCAGAATATTGGTTTTTTCCTTTACTTTAATCACTTCACCTATTTTCGCCAGCGGAGGACAGTCGTTTTATCCTTTCGCTTTTATTAATCCAGCCGACCTTTCTCCAGTTAAGCATTGGATAGATATTTAAAGTGAGTGTGGGTTATTATGTTGCTTTGGTCAGAAACAAATTTCAGGGGTCCTGCTTGTGTTCCGATTGGTTCCAATCTCATCACTGGAGCAATCGTGACTCAAACTTGCTCGGGGGTTGCTTGCAGTAGCGATATTTCCCATTTACCGGGGGCGCAGATCGCTTATCAGATTAACGATCGATTTGTGGTGGGGTTACATTATTCCGAGCCATATGATTCAACGATTTCTTTTGCGGGTATCTTCGCTCGCTTTGCGAATAATCGCTCCTCGAGGCGGGTCAATGATATTTCCCCTGAATTTACCTTTTCTTTTAAGCCAAATTCAGTATCGAAGTGGATTTGAATATTATGTATCTCTTTTCAGAAGCGAATATTACTACCTTCCCCTTATTAGTCCCTTCGGTTGCTCCTAGCTTTAACTTAAATGAAGGGCTTTCAAAGAATCATGCAAGTGGATGGGGATTAGGGGCATATTGGTATGTTGATTAACCCTTGGTTAGAAAATTAGCCGGATTTGAGCTATTATTCGCGATCCCGTTACATGTTCCATGGTGTCACCCAATTTAATGGCACTTTTCTTGACGGAACACCGATTTTTATTAAGAACGGCATCGTTTCCCCTGAAGCGAGACCGGATACTTTTATATTTTCAGATATATTTTCAGACTTCCAAGCACTTAGCGAAAAATTCGGCCTATTTTTGCATTTGACCTGCACGCTATGGAGTATTTTATAATCCATCACCGTCGCTAATATAGCCGTATCTTCTTATTATACCTCTAACACGTTCACCATTGACTTTAAGTATCAAAACGTATGGCGCGTCGGTTTCGGTGGAAGATATCCACCTTCCGGCAATTGGATATTCTTTTTAGGAACTACGTTTGATCAAACTTCGGTTCCTTCCCATCAATGTCGGGGCTTGTTCTTTCCAGAAACTAATACAATCCACCTGTGGGCCTCGCTTACTCGAAAATTCATCAAACACTCCACCACGAGTTTAATGTACTCTCACAGTTTATATCAAAAAAGAGCTGTGGGTAATAGTTTTGCTGGCGTTACTTCATTAGGTGTTAATCACCCGCTGGTTGATTTCATAGGTCTTGATTTAACTTACGAAAGTTAATTCTCCAACCTCCGGCTAAAGCCGGAGGTTTTTTTGTCTATCTTTCCTTCACGATGGCAATTTCTAGCTGAGCATGGTCTACTAGGGCGTGTATGTGAGCAATGGGCCTGGAAACCAATAGGTCCTAGTTGTTTTGAGCAGAAAAGTACAATATAAAGTAACGTTGTTGTCGAAATAGAAGGAGGAGAAAAAATGGTTAAGCATGTCAAAGTAGCGGTGACGGGTGCGGCGGGGCAAATCGGTTACGCCTTATTATTTCGTCTTGCTTCTGGACAAGCGTTTGGGTTAGGCACCACTGTCGATTTACATTTATTGGAAATTGAACCCGCTCTGCTAGCGCTTAAAGGATTAGTGATGGAGTTGGAAGATTGTGCGTTTCATCTTTTGCGTAACATGATTGTAACTTCAAATCCTCGCGTGGCTTTTAATGACGTCAATTGGGCGCTTTTAGTCGGTGCTGCGCCGCGTAAAGCGGGGATGGAACGCAAAGATCTGTTAGAGCAAAATGGAAGCCTCTTTGCTGGCCAAGGCAAATCTATTAATGAAAATGCCGCGAGTGATGTTCGCATTTTTGTTGTTGGGAATCCCTGTAATACGAATTGTCTAATCGCAATGAATAACGCGCCGGATATTCCTAAGGACCGTTTTTATGCAATGACGCGCCTTGATCAAAATCGCGCTATTGGCCAGTTGGCGCTTAAAGCTGGTGTAGACGTTCCCTCCGTTAAAAACATGATAATTTGGGGCAATCACTCTTCGACGCAATATCCCGATTTTTACCACGCCACCATTGACGGAAGGCCTGTGAGCGAAGTGATTCGAGATAAAAATTGGTTATTGAACGATTTCATTCCCGTCATTCAACAACGTGGTGCCGCGGTCATTAAAGCCAGAGGTGCTTCATCTGCCGCTTCTGCGGCAAATGCTGCGTTGGATAGCGTATGGAGTTTAATTAATACCACACCTGCGGACGATAATTATTCGGTTGCCTTATGCGCTCAAGGCCAATATGACGTGGATGAAGGGTTAATTTTTTCATTCCCATGCCGAACAGAAAATGGTGTCGTTAGCGTTATTGAGGACGTTGAACACAACGAATTTGCCCAACAGAAATTGCAAGAGACGTTGGATGAACTTCGGAAAGAGCGCGACGCTGTTAAGGCTTTGGGATTAATTTAAGAAAGAAAACTCCGGCCCCCGCGGCTGAGATTTTTAACTGTTTTCATGAAATGTATTCTAGGCGTTGAAACCTCCTGTGATGAAACCGCTGTCGCGTTGTATGACGCAGAGCGGGGATTATTAGCGCATCGTGTTTATAGTCAAATAGTTATTCACGCTGAATACGGCGGTGTGGTTCCCGAGCTTGCTTCGCGCGATCACATTAGAAAAATTTTGCCTTTAATTAAAGCCACTTTGGATGACGCTGCCTTGTCAAAAGAAAAGATTGACGGAATTGCTTACACAAAAGGCCCTGGTTTAATCGGGGCATTGATGGTAGGGGCGTCGGTGGCAAAAAGCTTAGCGTATGCGTTGCGGGTGCCGGTCGTGGGGGTGCACCATATGGAAGCGCATTTAATGGCGGTGCAATTAGAAGAAAGCCGACCTGCTTATCCGTTTGTTGCATTATTGGTTTCGGGGGGCCACACGATGTTGGTCCACGTCGAGCAGGCAGGCCGATATAAAATATTGGGAGAAAGCGTTGATGATGCTGCGGGAGAAGCGTTTGATAAAACGGCTAAATTATTATGGCTGCCTTATCCCGGTGGCCCCGCGTTGGCTCGTTTAGCAGAGCAAGGCGAACCTAAACGTTTTATTTTTCCACGACCAATGGTGAATCAACCACATCTTAATTTTAGTTTTAGCGGCTTAAAGACACACGCGGTTAATTGTTTTAAACAATACGGTGGTGAGGAACAAACACGAGCAGATATTGCTTGCGCGTTTGAGAACGCGGTCGTCGATACTTTAATTATTAAATGTTTACGAGCCTTGGAAAAAACAGGAATTAATACTTTGGTTTTAGTCGGTGGCGTCGCGGCAAACAAGAAATTGCGTGAACGATTGGGACAAGCCACCGCAAAGCGATCCGCACAAACTTACTATCCCCGTCAAGAATTTTGTACGGATAATGGCGCGATGGTCGCTTATACAGGCTGGCTGCGACTAAACGCTGGCGAAAAAGAAGATAAAACAATTCGCGTTAAATCAAGATGGTCGATGGCCGAATTAAATATAATAGACTAGGGTCACAATTTGATTTTGTCTTCTGTACCTTTTCGTAAGCGTTGAAAGTTTTCCCAATGTTTCCAAATAATGAGTATGGCTATTATTAATACAGGGAAAATATAATCGGTCCGGCCGGTGATTATTATACAGATAGGCGTTGCAACGGCAGAAACGAGGGCTGCAACCGACGAATAAGGGAAAATGCAAACGACGATCACCCACGTTGCAATAACAAATAAACCTGTCCAAAAAGATAATCCCAATAAAACGCCCATCATAGTAGCAACGCCTTTCCCTCCACGGAATTTGAAATAAACCGGAAAAAAGTGCCCAAGGACCGCGACTAAACCAACGAACGCTAAGCTGACGCCCTGAACATTAAGAAAGCGAGCAATCAAAATAGCAATTAATCCCTTTGCAGCATCCCCCAAGAGAACATAAAATGCAGCTTGCCTTCCTCCTACCCGCAACACATTAGTGGCCCCCGCGTTACCGGAGCCTATGGTACGAGGGTCGGCAAGCTTCATTAGCTTTGCCACGATAACCGCAAAAGAGAGCGATCCTAGGAGATAAGCGATGATGATGCTAATAATGAAGACCATAGTACTCTAATTGCTTAAATGAAAGCTAAAATAACAATAATAGCGACTTGTGGGTAAAATGTCCAGGCTGTTTATTTGACGGGTGAGTGGTACCTTGACTGCAAAAGTGATGTATACATTAATATCTCAGGGGGAATCTATGATTCGTACTTAAATTTACCTCGCTAAACAAGAGCACAAGTATTTAAGCTTGCTTTCACAAAAAATCGGTAAGTCAAAAAGTGCATTAATTCGAGAAGCGATTGATCAATTTGTTAAGGCTCATCTAAAAGCACCTGACGATCATCAGGCGGCTATGGAAGCGACCAAAGGCTTGTGGGTAGACTGAAAGGATTTGTCCAATCTCACTAAAATCCGAAAAGAGCTGGACAATCGGTTAAAAGACACAGAGTAACGATGACGATGGTGTTGCTATTGGACACGGACATTATTATTGATTTCCTGCTAGGGCAGGAGACCGCAGTAAAATTTAATGAAAAAACTGTGGTTAAGGTCGTTTGTCACATTTCCACGTTGACAATTGAGGAACTTTACGTTGGTGTGAGGGATGGCGAAGAATATGGCGCATTAGAGCGATTTTTACAGAAATATTTATCGGCTTATTGAAGTCAGCCCGCAAGTTGCTCAATCAGGTGGTTTATATCGCCGAGATTATGGAAAAAGCCACGGCACCGGATTAGCCAATGCAATTATTGCGGCAGCCACTTAATCTATTTCCGTTAAACTACTCACCGTAAATAAAAAGCACTATCCCAAGCTAAAAAACATTCATGTTCTTTACTTAAAATCCTAAATACATGACGTATGGGGACAAGTACGAACCCTATCATTACTCATTGGAATAGGTTTAATGTGCTTTATTTTGACAAATTTAACAAATGGGCGCGGTAATAACGAAGTTCTTCGATGGAATCACGAATATCCTGCAAAGCCAGGTGTTGGGATTCTTTAATGTGCGCGGCGGTAATTTGTGGGGCCCAGCGTTGGGCAAGGATTCTTAAGGTGGTGACGTCGAGATGGCGATAATGAAAAAATTGGTTGAGCCGGGGCATGTAGCGAGAGAGAAACCGCCGGTCTTGGCAAACCGAATTTCCACACAGGGGGGATTTGCCGGCGGAAACGTATTTTTTGAGAAAGGCCAAAGTCAGGGTTTCTGCTTCGACTTCATCCACGAAGCTATTCTTCACCCGTTCAAGCAGGCCCGAAACAGTGTGATGGGAGGTGTTCCAGTTGTCCATTGCCGTTAAAAGTTTGTCAGGTTGATGAATGGCGAAGTCGGGACCTTCGGCTAGGATATCCAGATGGCTATTCGTGACAATTGTTGCAATTTCAATAATCCTATCCCGCTCAGGATCGAGTCCCGTCATTTCGAGGTCTAACCAAATGAGATTGTCGTCGCTGAAATCCATTCAGTCATTATAACAACAATGGTTATTTCTACAATGCCGTGGGAACTCTATCCCAGGACAATCGTGCCAATCAGGGTCGCGCGCTTTGTTTAAGTTTTGGTCTGATTGACATGAACTCTATTGTAATTATGCACAGTGGTTGAGGTGGAGTGAAGGTTGTTATTTTAACAACCATTCCCATAAAGGTTATGCACTAATTTGAAAGTGAGAGTTGCCGCGCTCGATTTCAAATCTATCAGTTTCGTTATACGTTAATATTATTTTTTTGTTTAAGTTATGGGTTTTCATAACATCAATTAATCTTGCAATTTCCCGTTTTTTAGCCTCGAAGTCTTCAAGTGAATAGGTGACCTGAATGGCAAAGCAGACATCGAGATTTTCTTTAATTAAAAAATCACATTCTTTATGGCTTCGATAGAAATAAATTTCCTTTTTGCGTTACTTTAAAGCTTGATAGACAATAGTTTCTAATAAACGACCTTTATCCTCAGAAAAACGAAAAGAAACAGCATTACTCACCCCGATATCAATAATATAAATTTTTTATCGTTGCTGTACTGCTTTTTAAGCGAATAATCAAATTTGTAAAGTTCCTCAAATAAAAAAATCTCTTTTAAATAAAAGATATAATCGGCTATCGTATTGGGATGCAAGTTGATTGCTTTTGCTATATTTTGATAACTGACTATTTTTGCTGAATGGGTTGCCAAATGAATGGCGAGATCCTTTAATTTTGATACATTAAAGTTGTATCGAGAGGCAATACCTTGTATAAAGAAAGTCTTCAAAATAATTAATAATTCTCGTCGATAAACTGGGCGTAGAGTAACGGCCGGGAAGGAGCCGATTGAAAGGAATTCATCGAAATATCTTTTTACTTCCACTTCGCGTTCACGTGAAAGCGGGCGTTGAATAGATAGAGAGTCCGTTAAATTGTAAATATTCGATAAACGACAGTGGCATAATAAGCAACTTAATATAACATATACTGTCCCGTGAGCATTTCCGAATATTCTTTAGTAATCAGAGAGGTATTGGAGCCGGTGATCCAGATTTGATCGAATATTTTTCGGTCGTAGAATTTTCGAATGAAAGGTGCCCAATCGATGCAGTGCTGTATTTTGTCGATTAGTAAATAGTTAACCGGGGCGCGTTGGAGGTAACCGTAATAAATTTCGGAAAAGGAGTATTGTTTGAGTACCTTATATTCAAAATTAGTGTAAGGCACTTTCTTGCCTTCTTGAAGGGCGTGATCAACGACCTGGTAAAGTAAAGTGCTTTTCCTGATCGCCGAAGGCCTTTTAAGATTTTGATTTTTGGAATGGCAAGAAGGTGGAAATCGGATAATCACGTTCTATCCCCATTAGCTCCTTTGGGAAGGGGCCTTCAAGCCAGGGGTTACAACCGATTCGATTAAGGCGGGCAATGATGGCGTCGTGGATGGGTGTCTCCTATACTATAAACATAGTGTAGTAAAAAATATAAATTGACATACTGGGCTAGGTCACTTTTCTTGTATGTTTTCGTTAAGAATGCCGTTGGGAACATGCCCCGTAGCGGCGTGCTGCGCGGCGGATTGACAATGGCGGTGTTGATCGTCGAAGAAAATATCGGCTTCGAAGGCTTGTAAAAAGTGGCCTTTTTCTAAGCCACCGAGAAACAGGGCTTCGTCGATTCTAATATTCCACGCACGTAATGTCTTGATGACGCGTTCATGGGTAGGCGCTTGGCGGGCAGTGACAAGGGCGGTGCGAATTGGGCATTGGTCGGAAGGGAAGCAGCTTTGGAGTTGTTGTAGTGCTGCAAGGAATCCTTTGAAAGGGCCACCCGAAAGGGGATGATTGGCTGCTTTTTGTTCGCTAGCGGTAAATCCAGCGAGTCCGGCTTGTTGATAAAGTTGTTCGGCTTCGTCTGAAAATAAAACGGCATCCCCATCAAAAGCAATGCGAAGTTCTTCTTTTGGACTAATGTGAGCTGTTGCAGAAGAAAAAATAGTGGCCGCCGCGTGACCAGCTTCTAAAGCTTTTCTCACGTCTCGCACATGGGTAGATAAAAATAAGTGAGCGCCGAAAGCTTGAATTTAAAAGGACTCTTACCGCCCGTGAAAGCAGTGCGAGTGATGCTGAGTTGGTAATGCTGAATGCTGTTAAAGACACGGAGTCCGGTGTCAGCGCTGTTGCGCGATAACAGAATAACTTCAACAAGATCTTCTTTTTGATTAAGTTTTAAAAATTTTTTGACTAATGTGAAAGCGACGCCGGGTTTTAAAATTTCATTTTCGTGCTGAATTTGATAATCGGCATAGCTGTCAACGCCTTCTTGCTCGTAAACTGCATTGCTCTCATCCAGGTCAAATAAAGCGCGTGATGAGATTACAACAACCAATTTGTGGGAGATATCTTTTGTCATTGTTGATATTCTGACATATTTTTATTTAAAAATCGCCACGTATCACCCGCAGAATCGGCCTCCTACTGCTATACTACTTGGGGACGCGGGTGGGGGCGTTTCAGAAAGGTATTTATGGTTTCGGCACCCATTCGCATTTGCACCAGCCTTGGCAGAGTGGAAAATAAAGGCCTAGTTTTATAGGTCGTGAATCAAGGGCATGAAATGCGTTTGCGTATTGTTGAAGTTGGGCTTCGTGAAGCGAGCGTTGTCGTTGTAAAAATAAATCGAGGGGTTCGTCGTTTGGTGTAGCGGATTTATAATCGATAATCCATCGTGTTCCCGCCTCATCGATAAAGGTGCAGTCAATAATAAAATGTTTGATTTTTTTATCCTCTACTAGAGTAATAGGATATTCATTTTTTTGATTGTGTTGATGGGATAAAATCCACCGCCCTTTAGCATCGCAGAGCGTTTGGGACACAGCGGTTATAATGCCATTTAGGTAATGGGTCAATTGCTTGGGGGAAGTGCCAAGTTGTATCAATCGGCGTTGCCAAAAAGATTTATTATTTTCAATTCGTTCTTTATTCCAGCTTTCCAGACCTTCATTCGCTATTCTTTCTAATGTTTCATGAATGACGATTCCGAGTCGCTTACTAGGAGCTGGGGTAAAAGGGGTAATAGGTTTTGACTCGGTGGCGGAGGGTAGAGTTTTTAAAATAAATGGAGGCGCCCAATCGCTAGCTAAACGGCGTAATAATTTTAAGCCTCCCTTTTGAGAAGGCAAAATATCGTCAAAAGTAATAATGGATTGTTCAAAGGCTTCTTGACAGACAGGCCATAAGATTTCTGCGAAGCTCCCTTTTGAGGGTGATTGGATAGGCGATTCTAGATCTTCTCTATTGAGTGAGGTTAGCAGATGTAAACTTTCTTTAGCGCGAGTAGTTGCGACGTATAACAAACGGGTAATTTCATTCATTGTTTTTTCTTTCTCGATTCGCTTAAGGTAATTATAAACAGAGTCAGCTTTTTCGGAAGCGGCTTTAAGTGGCGCTAAAATAAGCTCGTTATTACCCGCTTTTGCGCGGCGTTCGAGCCACAATAATAAGTCGTGATCATCCGACTGGGGTCTTTTTTCCAAGCCGGGTAAAATAACGTGATTGAATTCCAATCCTTTCGCTTTATGAATAGTCATAATTTGAATGGGATTTTTAGCATCGGTATCAATTTGAGCATATAGTTGGTTAAGTTTTTGAGTTAGGCGCTCCAAGGTAAATTCATTTTTTAATGTTTCTAATAATTGAAAGTAAGCTTGAGTATTCATTAATTCGGTTGAATTCGATAAACAAGCGGGACCGCCTAAGGCCGTCCAAATGCCTTCAATCCATTGAGCGAGTACCAGCCGATCACGGTTATCAAAAGCGGCGGATAAAATTGGAAAAATGCGATTAATACGATTTTTCCCATCGGAAGTGAGTAAGGCTATGTCGCTGACATTTTGAAGGGCGATCCAGATGGGTTTATCGTTGGCGTAGCGTGACACGGTGTGCAGATCTTGCAGTGTCAGGCCGCACCACGGAGCGCGCAACAATGCGAGCCAGGCGATGCGATCTCCAAGGTGGTGGAGTGCGCGAGTGAGCGAGAGTAGGTCTTGTATTTCGATGCGATGCGCCAATTTTTCGATTTCTACGGCGTTGAAAGGAATATCTGCACTTCTAAGTGCCGGCGTAATTTCTGTTAATTGGGAACGGGAGCGAACCAATATCGCAATAGTCTTTTCGGGGTTTTCACTCCGGCAGCCTTGGATAATTTTTACAATTTGTGTTGCTTCATTCAAAGCATTTGCGTTTAGGAGTGAATAAAAATTAATATTTTTTTGGCTGATACTGTTATTAGTTGCAAAAGAATGAGAATAAGAAATGGAGCCTAGTTGACTGTTTTCTTCTTTGGGAAAAGTGGGTTCAAATGTTTGGTTAAACCAATTGACTAAATTTTTTTGAGAGCGAAAATTATTCCACAAGGTGAGAGGTGTTAATTGAATTTCACCAAGGCCTTCATTTTTCACCTGCAAAAATAATCTCACTTCAGCTTGACGAAAGCGATAAATAGATTGCATTGGATCACCGACTAAGAAAAGTGTCCGGCCGTCCTTCACTTGCCAACCGGTGATGAGTTTTTCAATAAGGTGAAATTGAATAATGGACGTATCTTGAAATTCATCTATTAAAAGATGTTGAATTTGCTCATCGAGCTGCAAAGCGTAATCTGAAGGCTGCTCGCTGTCGCTTAAAACACGGATAGCGCCTAATGTAACTTCCATAAAATCGACCGCATTGCGTTCTTGAAAAATAACATTGAGTTGTGCCGTTAAAATAGGTAATATGCTCACGAGAGCATGGATAATGTTCCATTGTTTTTTTGTGTAAGTAATCGGGGGGCAGTTTTTTACTTCGTTCAGTGCCAGTCGGAGCTTTTCGTTTTTACTTAATTGAGATAATAGGTCTTTCATTCGCTGTTTATATTTTTTATCTTCGACAGGAAAACCATCGTTTTTATCTAATTGTTTTCGCCAAAGACCCTTTTTAGTTAAAAATAACGCCGCTATGCCTTGCCACAAGTCAGCCTCATCAATGCTAACTCCTGGTAATGTTGTTAGCGTGTGACAAGCGCTAATGGCTTGGGTGGGCTTTACTTTATATAAATTATGACCCGCGAATTGAGCGAGAGAAACAAGCTCGTCTGCGATAGTAGGGTCAACTAGCATGCGCACTGTCTGTAATGCGTCCAGTGTTATTGTGGTTAACGCTTTTTCCAGTTCTTTTTTCATAGCATTGGGATTTCGATAATGATTAATAATATGAGGCAACCACTGTTCACGGCGAATTAGCATTTTAATTAATAATGTTTCTAGCAATTCCGCTTTATTATCGAGGTGCAACAATAATTCTTCGATGGCGTTCGCATGTTCCTCAGACTCGAAAAGTCTAACAACGGCTTCGTGATAAAACTCAACAATTTCTTCGGGTTCTAATGTGGAAGGCGGGGCACCGAGTCCGCAAAGAATAGGCATCTGAGAACAGATTTGGTTGGCTAACGCATCTATAGTTAATAAACGTAAACGATTGGGATTCATATCTAATTGCCAGTCATAATGTTGATTACGTTCGATAACTTTTCTGGCTAACGTCCAGGTAAGCTTTTTGTGAAAGTCAGATGGAGCCGGTTGGGTTTGTGCTTCGTTAAGCGCAGCAATAATCCGTGCGCGCATTTCAGCGGCTGCTTTACGTGTGAAAGTAATTGCGATAATTTCTTCCGGCATTTTGGCTGCGGCTAATAATTTCAGGAAGCGTTGAATTAATAACTCAGTTTTACCCGATCCAGCCGGTGCTTGAACAATAAAAGATTGCTGCGGATCTAACGCTTGTTGCCGAATGATTTCGTCGTTCATTCGATTTCCCCGATACGGCAGAGCGAATGTAAATGACAAACTTTACAAACGGTTTTTGAGTCGACAGGATCAACATCAGCTTTTCCCGATGAAAAATCCACGGCTAAATGATATAATTGCATTTTCCATCGACGAATTAATTCATCCCACGTGAGCGGTGAAGGTTTCACTTGAGAAAATGAATTAAATTTTTCATTGGCGCTGATTAATCCTTTGAACGTCATTTTTTGACTTCGCACTTCGGCATAAGCAATGCCAATAGCCTCTCGCGCGGCGTACGCGCAATACAAGGGCAATTGAATATTTTTCAATCGATCGCCAAACCAATCGTCCACGCTATTTTGACTGCCGGTTTTATAGTCGATAATAAAACGATTATTGTCTATCCGATCAATTCTCACCTCGAGTCGAAGCGGACCAATTTTAATATGGCGTTTGGTTTCCTGTTGACTAACTTCAAAGGGTGGGCGTTTTTTCTCAAGAAGTAACCATTTTTTAACGAGTTGCTTGAGTCGTTTTTTTTCGGTGTTCAAAAATAACGGTTGAATTAATTTTTCTTGGCTAACAAGATGGGTAATAGTTTCGTCAATAATATTTTCTAATCCGCCGTCAGAAGAGGAATTTAGGGTTTGCCAATCTTTAATTTTTTTCCACACAAGATCGAGGGTTTGATGAACGAAATTTCCACGCTCTACCGCGTTTAGCCCCGTATGAGGTTTATTTAATGGTTTTGCTTGAAGACGAACTTTGGCAAAGGCCTGAAAAGGACAGGTCGATTGACTTTGTAATAGGCTGCTGCCGCCACTCATCGGTTCATTTTCTTGAAGAGCCGGCGCTTGCGCATCCTCTATCGTTTCCAGCATTTTTATTTTAAACAAATGAGCTTTTAACGGTTGCCACCCAGGCAACTGTAGGTTCTCGTTATTTATTTTTGGGAAATGGCGGATGAGGGGGCTGGCAGATAGCTGAATGTCGCCTTCTTGCAATGGCGCGCTTAAAATAATAGCAGGCGCGCTCTTTAAAAGACGGTTTTGCAGTTGCAATGTGTAGTCCATTTCCCGTTTAGCAGAAGCGTGCGGCATTTGGCAGCGCCTTTGTAAACTTAGCGGTAAAAAAGGGTTGGGGGAGGCCGCAGGCGGCCATTTTTTATCATTCAATCCGGCGATCCACAGCTTATCAAAGTAATGGCCTGTTGTTTCTAATAAACCCAATATTTGAATAGAGGAATTTTGGGAAGACATGGGCTGAAATAGTGTATGGTGAGCAAGCTGTCGGAGCAGCTGTAACGCATTTTTTCGTGTTTGCTGTTGTGTAAAGGTATCTAGCGCAGCGTATTCGTGCAGAAGGTTCTCCCAACGTTTCCATTGTTGGTATTCTTTTGAATCCAAAGACTGTTGTCCCGGCCAGCCGATAGCGGTTAGTTCTTCACTAAACTGTTGAGCCCAAGCGCTAGGGAAAAGGCTAGTCGATGATCTTTTACTGAGCCATGTTTGGCAACGCGTGGTTAACGTCGTTGATTGAAAATTGGGTTGGAGTTGATTGAGGTGGTATAAGATGAGTGCGGGATTCGCTTGCCAATGCTCTGATTCTCGCAGTTTCACATCAAGTTGAGCGGCTAGACAGACATCGGCGGTACTGCTGTTGGTGTAAGAAGAGCGAAAGACAGTCCCTAATTGCATGATATCGATTTTAAAAGGATCTAATTCTAAGCACTTAAGGGCTGTTTGAGTCAGCGGTATTTGAGTCAACGACTCAGCGACAGAAATGTTAAAATGCTTGCTGCTTCCAAATATTTCTGTGAAAAGGCGCAATACCTGAGTACGACGTTGAACAAGATCTGGTATAACGCATCCGATTTTTTGATTGGGTTCTTTTTCCCATTGGGCATACGCCCACCGTGCCATCGTTTGAATTTCCATTTCGTTGTTTTGGAAGTTGATGCGCCCGTATGAAGTACGCTGAGATACGAGAGGTAATGATGATTCGGTTCTTGTATTCCACTGCGCTTCATACGGGTTACTTTGTGTGATTGCTATTGTGATTTTTTTTTCGAGTGCTGCGAATAATTGCTGGACGTTAGGTGCTAATTCATCAAAACCAATCAAAATTATTTGTTTGGGCAGCTTTAAATGGGGGATTACCAATTGCAGTTGTTCGGGCAGTTCGGCGGAACTAATCCACTGGTTTTGTTCCAATCCCTTTTGGAATTGCAGTGCCCAATCAATAAAACACTGAACCTCGCTATTGGCTTCAAGTTTAAGCTCATCAGTTGATAATTCCCAGGCTTTCATCAAGCGCCAGGCTTCCTTTGCTAAGAGAGCGGTTTTATCCAAAAGCGGAACAATTTTTCTCCAAAGGAATTGCTCTTGAAAATCGGTGAGAAGAATGCCTTCCGCTTGGGGACAGCGTTGCCAACAATCAAAAAGCCAAGTGGTTAAAGGCAAAATACTGGGCGTGGACCAAACTTTCTTCCCCGTATTGAGCTGATATTGTGCATATTCCTTTGAAAGATAATGGGCAAGACGACGATTGGCGGTTAGTACAATGGTATCTTCATTCAATCTAAGAAATAGCTCACGATACATTAGTATTAACATCTCTTGAAGTTTTTGCATCTATACCAGTTGCTCACAGGTCTAACTGATTATAAAAATGATGTCAAAACTTTTTTATGAAAATGAAACAAACCCGGGCAAAAACATTTAATCCATTCAATTTACTAAATTAATTTTCATTGCTTATTTTGTTTTCAATCTGTGTCGGGGGTTATGATATCAATCAATTAACTCTCATTCTGACAAATTACTCACAAAGTTATCCACAGAAATTGTGAATAAGGGGGAAAGTCACCCAAAAATCTAATCCTTTCCCATGGTTAGGTGTTTTGAGGGCAATTTCTGCATTATGCAATTTAGCAATTTGAAGGACAATGCTTAGGCCCAGTCCACTTCCTGTGGCTTGATTGCCAATTATTCTGAAAAACCGTTCAAAAACCCGTTCGCGTAGTTCTTCGGGGATGCCCGGTCCGTTGTCAATTACGCGTAGAATTACCCGGTTATCTTCTTTTTCGATTCGGATCGTGACTTTGCTCTTTTCGGGTGAATAACGGATAGCGTTGTCAACCATGTTGCGGATAAGAATACTAATAGCCGTGTTATTGCCTTTTACTTTAGGAGGATCATTGGGGGTGATGAGCTCAAGATCAATATTCTTTGCAATAGCCTCAGGTGCCAATTGGGCGGCAATATCCGCTGCCTCTTTGCCCAGGTCCATCCAATTTTGCTCATGGAGGGTGGCTTCAGGAACCATCCGATTTAAAGTTAACAATTGTTGAACCACATGAGTGCCGCGATTAACGCCCGCTAAAACCTTCAGTAGCGCTTCTTTTTGTTCTTCCGGGGTTTTGGCTCGCAGGGCCACTTGGGTATGCGTGTTTAAGGCCGCTAAAGGGGTACGCAATTCATGCGCTGCGTCTGCAGTAAAGCGTTTTTCTCGTTCAAACGCTTCTTTTAATCGACCAAAGAGATTATTCAGCTCGCTGACAAGCGGCTCTATTTCCGAAGGCACTGCCTCTAAATCTACAGGTTCCAAGTAGGCGGGTGCGCGCTGGCGGACTTCCTTGGCTACTTTTTTAAGAGTGTCTAACCCGCGCCCGACAATAATCCAGATTAAAAAGTCCAGAAATAGATAAGTGATTAGCATGATAAAAATGGAGTCTTGGGTGAGTTGATTTTGCAACTGTTGGCGATAATTGGATCGCTCGGCCACTATAAAAGTGAGTTCCGTGGTAGGATCATAAAGAGTATTTACACGCCACGATTTGCCATGCAACCAAAGGGTGGACAACCCTTCGTTGCCGTTGGAGAAGGGAATGCTGGGTGTACCCGCGGAATGAAGAAGCAATTTTCCTTGATTATTCCATATTTGAAACTCCAAATGATTACTGGCTTCTTTATCCGCACGCAATTGTTCGATCTGTTCTTTGGTTAGTCGAAAATGGGAAGACATCAACATGGATCGTGCACTGGTTTTTAGCAGATTGCCTTGAATAAGGGAAAGGTCTTTATGTTGAATCCCGTAGTCGCTAAAAAAGGCCCGCGTGCGTTCGGCTGAGCGGATCAACTGAGCATCCAACTGCGTTTGAATGTCTTTATGGGCTAAAAAAAGGTTGCCGATAATAGCTAATAAGGTAATAAGCGTCACGCTTAGTAGTAAATTAATGAGAAGAAACGTACGTATCGACGGCGTCATTCAGACTTTTTTTCTACCATGTAACCCACACCTCGAATGGTGCGTATTAGTTTTGCCCCAAATCGTTTGCGTAAGTTGTGAATATGGACTTCTAGAGCATTGCTATCAATATTCTCCCCCCAGCCATAGAGGGTTTGATTGAGTTGTTCTCGTGAAATGACATGCCCCGCGTTTTCCAGTAATTTTTGAAGTAACGCAAATTCTCGGCGGGAAACCATCACTTCTTTTTTCTTAAGCGTTACGACGTGAGAAGCAGGGTCTAGAGTAATATCACCATGACAAATGATCGGTTTTGCTCGTTCTTTGGAGCGGCGTTGCATAGCGCGCATACGGGCACAAAGTTCTTCAAGGTCAAAGGGTTTAGTCATATAGTCGTCTGATCCCGCATCGAGCCCTTTGATGTGGTCGTCGACGGTATCGCGAGCCGTTAGGATAACAACAGGAGTAGGGTCGTTTTTTTCGCGAATAGTTTTTAAAATATCTAATCCGGAACGTTTAGGAAGACCAAGGTCGAGGATAATAATATCAAAAGTTTCGTGGGCGGAAGAAATAGCATCCTGAGCAGCTTGGCCGTCTCTTACCCAATCAATCGTATGGCCATATTGCTTCAAGCCTGCTCGGATGCCATCACCGAGGAATTCATCATCTTCAACAAGTAACACCTGCATCGCTCTCACCTTATTTCTGTGAGCATCCCTCACGGTCTTGGGCATCACTTTAAATCTATATATAGTGACTCGGTTCAAATTGAAAGTCGGCCATGAGTTTCTTCCTATTGCATGATAGAATGATGCCGGTTAATAACTCACTTTGAACTAAGATTACAATAGTTTAATTTTGCTTTAAAAGCAAGCATTTTTGTTAAGCTAACTTTATACTTGCTTAAATACAGGGGTATCCATTGTGTCACATGATCGTTTGACTTCGGTCGATAGAATCCTTGAAAAAGTCGTTACTTATGCGGAAAAGCAATTGCCTAAAGAGAAAATTACTTTAATTATCAAATTTATCCGACTTTACTACGCTCACATCGCATTGGAAGATATAAAAGAACGTTCTATCTCCAGTTTATACGGTGCGGTGATCTCGCACTGGGAGTTGATGCTATACCGTAAGCCGAATGAAGTTAAAATTAGCGTATTTAATCCCCAATTAGATCTGGACGGTTGGCAGTCTACACATACTATTATTCAAGTGGTTACCCAAGATATGCCATTTTTGGTGGATTCCATCCGTATGGAAGTTAATCGATTAGGCCTAACCACCCATTTGATGATCCATATTGGGGGGATAAAAGTTTGTCGGAATAAGAAAAACGAAGTGGATGACGTTCTGCCTTACCACGTACAACATCATAAGGAAAGCACGCTAGAGGCGCCTATCTCCATGGAAATTGATCGGCAAACCGGCCCCAAAGTATTATCTGATATTCAACGTAATATTCGCCGAGTTTTAAGGGATGTTCGCGTAGCCGTTGGAGATTGGGGGTTGATGCGAGAGCGTGTGCAAGAAGCCCTCTTAGAATTAGACCCTGCTAAGATGGTTCAAGATCCAGAGCAAATTAAAGAAACTAAAGCATTTTTAAATTGGCTGATGGATAATCATTTTACTTTTTTAGGGTTTCGTGATTATGAATTGGTTGGCGAAGGTGAAGAACAGGCTTTACGTTTAATTCCTGAATCGGGTTTAGGTGTGTTGCGTGATCATACGCACAGTAAAATGTTAAGACAATATGTGGATTTGCCGAAAGTCGCTCGAAAAATGGCGTTATCGACGGAACAAATATTGATTTTATCGAAAACGAATACGTTATCAACCGTTCATCGACCCGCCTATACAGATTATATTGGCGTCAAACGATTTAACGAAAAAGGAGAATTAATTGGTGAATGGCGTTTTATTGGTCTTTATACTTCGGATGTATATCGTTCCGACCCTCGCGTCATTCCCATTATTCGCCACAAAGTCGAATCGGTCTTGAAGCGCTCCCAATTACCCGCCAAAAGCCACAGTGGAAAAGATTTATTGCGTATTCTAGCTACTTTGCCACGTGATGATTTACTCCATGCAACGGTGGATGAATTATTTCAGTGGGCGATGGGTATTTTGCATTTGCAAGAACGACGCCGCATTCGTTTATTTGTGCGCAAAGATGCTTATGGCCGTTTCATGTCGTGTTTGGTGTATGTGCCCCGTGATTATTTTACAACGGATTTAGTAATGCGTATGCAGGATATTTTAATGAAAGCATTCCATGGATTGGACGTGAGTTTTACGACTTATTTTTCTGAATCAATGCTCGCTCGCATTCATTTTGTTATCCGCATCAATCCGCGCTGTGCTTTGGAATACGATGTAAAAAAGTTAGAAGAAAAATTAGCTAAAGTAGGCGTATCCTGGGAAGACGAATTTTATAAACACACGTTGGATTATTTTGGCGAAGAACGGGGCAATGATATTTTTAATCGGTATCGACATGCCTTTTCTTCTGCCTATCGCGAAGAATTTGAAGGGCAGCAAGCCGTGTACGACGTTGCGCATATTGAGAAATTATCGGAGCGAACCCAATTAGGTATGAGTATTTATCGTCCTCGTGGCGCTGCGCGGGATGTGATTCGTTTTAAATTATTTCATCCCGATTTTACCGTCCCTTTATCCGATGCTTTACCGATGTTAGAAAACATGGGATTACGTGTAGTAGGTGAGCAGCCTTACGAATTAACTTTTCAAGATGGACGCAAAGTTTGGATTAATGATTTTTTGATGACTTACGTGAGCGAGCCTCAGTTTGAAATTGAAACGGTTAAAACAATTTTTCAAGAAGCTTATGAAAAAATCTGGTTTGGTGTGGCTGAAGACGATGGTTTGAATCGTTTGGTGTTAGAAGCCCAATTAACGTCGCGGGAAATAGCTGTTTTTCGTGCTTACATGAAATATTTCCGTCAAGTAGGGCTCACCTTTAGTGAAGGATATATTACGGACGCTTTGGTGGATAACCCAAAAGTAGCGCGGCTGCTCATCGAATTATTTAAATGTTATTTTAATCCTGAACGAGCGGCGACGTCAAAAGAAAAAGCGAAAGATATCAAACAAATCATTCAAAAAGAATTAGATGATGTAGCCGGACTCGATGAAGACCGGATTTTACGCCGTTATTTAGCCTTGATCCACGTCACCTTACGCACTAATTATTTTCAGTGTGATAAAAAAAGGAATCCTAAGCCTTATCTTTCCTTTAAATTAGATTCCTCAAAAATTCCTGACATGCCTTTGCCCTTGCCGAAGTATGAAATATTTGTGTATTCGCCGCGTTTCGAAGGAGTACACTTGCGCGGTGCGGCTGTGGCGCGGGGTGGTATCCGCTGGTCAGACCGGCGCGAAGATTATCGAACTGAAGTGTTAGGATTAATGAAAGCGCAACAAGTCAAAAATGCTGTTATTGTGCCGGCTGGAGCGAAGGGGGGATTTTTTCCAAAACGTCTTCCGTCAGAAGGCAGTCGTGAGGAAATTCTACAAGAAGGACTTTTCTGTTATCGTAATTTTATTCGCGGTTTATTGGATTTAACCGACAATTTAGAAAATGGGGAAATTGTTTCACCTAAAAATACTGTTTGTTATGATGGACCGGACCCTTATTTAGTTGTTGCTGCAGACAAAGGCACGGCTACTTTTTCTGACGTAGCAAACAGTATCGCCATCGAAAAAAACTATTGGATGGGCGATGCGTTTGCTTCAGGTGGTTCCACGGGTTACGATCATAAAAAAATGGGAATTACGGCTCGCGGCGCATGGGTTGCAGCAAAACGGCATTTTCAAGATTTAGGAACTAATTTAGATGAAGCCGAAATTACCGTCGTAGGTATTGGCGATATGAGCGGCGATGTGTTTGGTAATGGGATGTTAATTTCACGTTATATTAAATTAGTGGCTGCTTTTGATCATCGTCATATTTTTTTGGACCCCAATCCGGTCCTCACTTTAAGTTACGAAGAACGCCTGCGGTTATTTAATCTTCCACGATCAAGCTGGAACGATTACAATCGCAGTTTATTATCGGCAGGAGGGGGTATTTATTCGCGGACCGCAAAGTCCATTCAATTATTACCCGAAGTTAAAGCGTTATTGCACAGTGAAAAAGATGTCATGGTGCCGAACGAGTTAATCCGAGCTATTTTAAAAGCGCCCGTCGATTTAATCTGGAATGGAGGCATTGGCACCTACATTAAGTCTAGCGAAGAAAAAAATATTGATGTAGGTGATCGTAGTAACGATAATTTAAGAGTGAATGCCAAAGATGTGCGAGCGCAGGTAATCTGTGAAGGGGGAAACTTAGGCGTGACGCAACTGGGTCGTATTGAGTATGAATTAAACGGCGGAAAAATCAATACGGATTTCATTGATAATTCAGCGGGCGTGGATTGCTCTGACCATGAAGTAAATATAAAGATTTTGCTTAATCAGATTGTTGCTAATGGCAGTATGACAGAGAAGGGTCGCAATCGATTATTAGCTAGCATGACAGATGAAGTGGCTCAGTTAGTATTGCACGATAATTATTTCCAAAATAAAGCGTTGAGTTTGGCATCGCATCTTGCCCTCCGCGATATGGGTTTAAATATGCGTTTTCTTGACGCTCTTGAACAAGAGGGGAAAATTAATCGGGCACTTGAATTTTTGCCCGATGATAAAGCGTTGTTGGAACGTCGTGCGCTCGGTCTTGGTTTAACTCGACCTGAGTTAAGCGTTTTATTTGCCTATAGTAAGATTATTTTAAAAGCGAAAATTAAAACATCCGTTGTGGTTGAAGACCCTTATTTATCACGGTATGTGGCTTACGCATTTCCCACACCTTTGCGAACTCGTTTTAGAGAACAAATGAAGGAACATTATTTAGCTAAGGAAATTATCGCCACTCAGTTAAGCAATCGCTTGGTTTCAATAATGGGTATTACGTTCATTTACCAAATGCAAGACGAAATGAGTGTCTCAGTGCCTTCAATTATGCGTGCTTTTGTGGCAGCGATGAAAATATTTCAAATGGAAAAGCTGCTGGCCGATATCGATACACTGGATTATAAGGTGGATGCGGAAGTTCAATACCAAA
Source organism: Coxiella endosymbiont of Ornithodoros maritimus (assembly GCF_907164965.1). Lineage (GTDB taxonomy): Bacteria > Pseudomonadota > Gammaproteobacteria > Coxiellales > Coxiellaceae > Coxiella. The sequence continues at coordinate 1,267 of NZ_CAJRAM010000050.1, read as the reverse complement.
TGAATGTTGAAGCCATTCGTTTAATCCGGCGTGCTTCTCGGTGGCTTTTACGCCACCGTCGTGGCGAACTTGATATCGCTTCGACGGTAACTCATTTTGGTGACTATGTAGCTGCGATTTATTTTCGATTACCGAAATTATTGTTAGGGGCGGATAAAGAGGCAGTGGACAACCGTCAAAATAATTTGATCGAACGCAATGTGCCACCGGAACTTGCCCTGCGCATTGCAGGTACAGCGCCACTTTTTCATGCTTTAAATATTGTGGAAGCGGCAACGACGTATCATGAAGAAGTATTTCGCGTAGCAAAAATTTACTTTATGCTTGCCGATCGATTGGATTTATTTTGGTTCCGCGAAAGAATTAACGCCTATCCTGTTGACGATCAGTGGGCAGTTTTAGCAAGAGCTGCTTATAAAGGCGATTTAGATTGGATTCAACGCGAGCTTACAGTTCGGGTGTTACTAGATACGAAGGCACGGAGTATCCCTGGCAAAGTTAAAGAATGGTTGGCCGAACACGATCCTATGATTCAACGATGGCAAATGATTTTAGCGGCGATGCGCAGTGCAGAGAAAAAAGACTTTGCTATACTATTTGTGGCAATTCGCGAGCTATTCGATTTAGCTTCGAATGTGGCTGCTGTCAATGTGGAGTGATTGTAATTTAGGAGGGTGTTTTATGGCGGATTATACTTCACGCTTCGTGACCGTTAAGGGTGCGAAGATGCACTATATCGAGACCGGCCAAGGTGACCCGGTTCTTTTTATTCACGGTATGCCGACTTCGTTTTATTTATAGCGTAACATTATTCCCAGATTAGCGGATAAAGCGAATTATGTGGCACTCGATCTCATCGGCATGGGAGAGTTGGACAAGCAGGATATTGATTATACGGTTAATGACCACATTAATTAACTTGAATGTTTTATCGAAGCTCTAGGACTTCGAAATATTACACTGGTGATGCACGGGTAGGGATCTGTGATCGGATTTGATTATGCCAGGCGACACCCCAAAAACATTAAAGCGTTAGTCTTTTTTAAACCGCATCGCATATTTGCCCGACAACGGATTAGGATATGTTGCCTTTGCCGGTGCCAGTTAGCGACGTTATTGCATTGTCCCGGCGCCAGTTATCGGGCTATCGTTGAATAAAATTACCTTATTAATAAATTATTACCCGCGAGTATGATGCGTAAATTCTCCGATAAAGAAATGGCCAATTATTTTTGTTCTTATTCTCAATTATTTTTGTTCTTATTCT
>NZ_CAJRAM010000049.1 GCF_907164965.1 Coxiella endosymbiont of Ornithodoros maritimus | reverse complement strand
AAAGAAATGGCCAATTATTTTTGTTCTTATTCTCAATTATTTTTGTTCTTATTCTCAATTATTTTTGTTCTTATTCTAATCAAAGAAAGTCGAAAGCCATTATGGCAATATTTGCAGGATTTGCCACTTGGGACAGCAAGAGACCGGTAGTTACGTTGATTAAAAATTATTCTCAATGGTCAAAAGAAGCGATACAGTCGAAATTAATGATGTATGCAGTGCCTGGGCTTTGTAACCACGATGGCCACTGTTCAATGGGCAAAAGAACATTTGCCTAATTTAACGCTGGTCGAATTTTCCGATGTATTACATTTCGCGCAAGAATCCATTCCCGGTATTTTTTCAGTGGAATTGCGTAAATGGTATCTTAATGAAGTGAGATCAGTATCATTCGGCTGATAAACTTGCTGCCGAGATGAAATTTCCATTGTATAAACTTGCATTTCCTTTCAAATACTCCTATCATTTTTACCGGGCTTAAACTAACTCAACCTCGATAAGGATTATTTTATGAACAAAAAAATTTCTGTTATGATTTCAGTGATTGTTGCTGCACTTCTTTTAAGCGGTTGTTCTTCACGCACGCCAATGCCAGCCGATCACGTAGTTTATCAAACAGGGCTCAGTGCAAAATTGGGTACTGCACACCGTTGTGTGAACTATCGGCGTGGCCATCGCCATTGTAATCATCATTGATAAAAATCTTTTTATAGCAAAAAAGTCAGGTTTTATCTGACTTCTTTGCTATTTCCATTTATTCTTCCTGGAATGAGAAGTATTGTCCACCATTTTTATCACCTCATTCCCGCCCACCGATCTGGTCGGAAGCAGGAATGACGGGGTCGGGGGCAGGTTGGTTGTCTTGAAAATCCAATTCCACCTTTTCGATTTTATTGAACCGACTTGTAATTTTTTGCGAAGATTTATGAACCTTGGAAACATCTTCATGCGCCAAGCCGATGTGATGAGCCAATTTGTCCATCCGGTCTTGAAAGCGGTCGAAATCTTTACTCAGCATGATTAAATGTTCTTGAATAATGTGCACTTGTTTTCGGGTCGCTGCATCTTTTAAAACGGCTCGCGCTGTTGTTAAAATAGCCATCATGGTCGTTGGCGACACGAGCCACACCCGCGATTTATGGGCTATTTCGATGAGATCGGGGTAGTGAGCGTGTATTTCAGCAAAAACCGCTTCAGCCGGAATAAACATAACGGCGCCTTCAGCCGTTTCCCCAGGAACAATGTATTTTTCAGCGATATCTCGAATATGTTTTCGTATGTCCGATCGAAATTGCTTTTCCGCTTGCGCCCGCTCGCTTTCCGAAAGTTTTTCGTTGTGGATTTGCTGATAGCTTTCTAAGGGGAACTTTGCGTCAATGACGATATTTCCGGTGGGCTCAGGTAAAAATAAAATGCAATCACAACGTTTATTGTTCGTTAACGTGTGCTGTAACGCATAGTGAGATTCGGGCAGCATATTGCGGATTAAACTCGACAATTGCACTTCGCCAAAAGCGCCGCGCGAACGTTTGTCAGATAAGACTTCTTGGAGACTAACCACATTTGTCGATAATTCGGTAATTTTTTTCTGTGCTTCATCGATAATGGTTAAACGCTTAACCACATCCGTAAACGTTTCAGTAGTTTTTTCGAAGCCTTCCGTCAACCTACGATCCACTTGCCCGCTAATTTCTTTGAGTCGTTCTTGCGTTTCACTCGTGAGCTTGTCTACGCGTTTGCCTAAGTTTTCGGTGTGATCGGTGAGAGTAGCGCTGACTTGCTCCCGAATACTTTGCATGTTCTGTATCAAACTATCTTGAATCAATTTCAAGCTTTTTATTTGATATTCGTCAAATCGTTGACGTTGTTTGGTTTGCTCTTTTTGTTGTTGTTGGATAAGTGATTGTATAAAGTTCCGTTGCTCATCCCACTGTTTTAAACGGTCCTGAATAATGAGCAATTCTTGGTGGAGAGTTTGATCAACACGATGTTGTTGTTTCAGTCGCCCATAAATTAAAACGCCTACGCTAACCGTAACGAGCGTCGGAATTCCTAGAATAAGTATTGCTTGCCAATCCATCTTAGTATAATACCAAGTTTCTTGATGGGGAGGAGACAAATGTCTCAATCGCACCAACGAACAGCGATTATTGGTGAATGTTTAATTGAACTCACGCCTAAAAATTGTAAAGATTTTAGCGTTAATTTTGCCGGTGATACATTGAATACGGCGATTTATCTCGTTCGCTCGTTGAGTAAAACAAGCATGGTTACGGTCGATTACGTAACGGCGCTTGGGACTGATACGTTTAGCCATGAAATGTTAAATCAGTGGCTGGGCGAAGGCATTGGAGTTTCCCTGGTCCGCCAAATTTCCGACAAGTTGCCGGGGTTATATTTAATTCGTAACGACAAAAAAGGGGAGCGTTATTTTTATTACTACCGCTCGCACTCGGCCGCTCAGGCGCTTTTTGAAGGCGAAGATGGTGATCGTCTTTGTCAGAAGCTGTTGGAATTCGATAGTCTGTACCTATCAGGAATTACGCTTGCCATGCTCTATGAAACAGGGCGTGACAAACTTTTAGATTGTCTTAAGGTGGCACATGAAAAAGGAAAACCCATTTGTTTTGATACTAATTTCCGTGCCCGCCTTTGGCCGAATTTGGATTCAGCGCGCGCCATTATAGAAGAAATACTGGAATTGACGACGATAGGATTGCCTTCATTTTCAGATGAAAAGATTCTTTTTGGCGATAAAAGTCCCAAAGAAACGGCCCAACGGTTTCATCGTTTCGGTGTTCAGGAAGTGGTCGTTAAGCAAGGGGAAAATGGTTATTGGTTATCGGATGAGACAGGCGAAAAGCAAGTCGCCATTGAGCGAGCGACTAAGGTCATTGATACCACTGGCGCAGGTGACGCTTTCAACGGGGCTTACCTTGCGGCGCGCTTTGAAGGCTTAAATTCAGCGGCAGCCTCCCAAAAAGCCGCTAATTTAGCTGCTACCGTGGTCGCTTATCGAGGGGCTATTATACCTATCATCCATCAATAAGATTAATTGCGAACTCTAGCAAGAATGACATAGAATGACAGAAAAGAGGATGAACGTTATGTTGAGTGGTAGTCTTGTCGCCTTAGTGACGCCGATGCAGGAAAACGGAGAGATTGATTATTCCAATTTGAAAGAATTGGTTGAATGGCATCTGGAAAATGACACCGATGGATTGGTTATTTTGGGGACCACAGGAGAGTCACCGACGGTCAGCGCTGAGGAACGCCATAAAATTATTCGACGAGTCGTTGACCAAGTAAATAAAAAAATCCCGATCATTGTGGGAACGGGTGCAGATTCTACCGTTCATACTATTGAAATGACACAGCAGGCAATGGAACTCGGCGCAGATGCCGCTTTAATAGTAACGCCTTACTACAATAAACCCACCCAAGAAGGTCTTTTTCAATACTTTAAAACGATTGCAGAAGCTGTACCTATTCCCCAAATACTTTATAACGTGCCTTCACGAACCGCGTGTGATTTGCTGCCTGAAACCGTAATACGAATAGCGAAGTGTCCCAATGTAGTGGGCCTCAAAGAGGCGACAGGCGATATCCAACGGGTTAAGCAATTAAAAGCTGAGGACTTGGATTTACTAAGTGGTGATGATAAAACGGCAATGGATTTTATGCTAGCGGGTGGAAAGGGGGTTATTTCAGTGGTGGCGAATGTAGTTCCCAAACGTTATCACACGTTTTGCATAACGGCTGTTTCGGGTAACGTAGAATTGGCGAAAAAAGAAAATGATCAATTGTCACCTCTTTATGATTCATTGTTTGTTGAATCCAATCCTATTCCGGTAAAATGGGCATTGTCTCAAATGGGGGTAATTCCTGATGGTATTCGATTGCCTTTAACTCCATTGAGCGAGCGATATCACGCTAAAGTGAGAGAATCTCTGCAACAAGTGGGCATTAAATGCTAGGTATGGAGTAAAATAAATATGCGATATTTAACTTTGATAACAGTGATTGCGATAACGATGCTTTTGGTAGGGTGTGCAAAACGTCCTCAAAATTATTTGACACACGCTCGGACCGTTCTAGTAATGAGAACCTCCACGGATATACCGGTGAAGCGCGGTGAAAATTATTACCCCGTGCCGGACGTGGCTCCTTCGGTTACTCAATCACCCTCGCTTGCTCTGCCAGGCAGCAATTTGCAGCGATTTGAAAACCAAACCCAATTACAACAATCCTTTTCAAAAAGAACGATGGTGACTTTACAACAAAGTAATCAAGGCTCGCCTGTTATGACTATCGTAGAAAAACCCGCTGTAGCTTGGAGTAAAGTGGGGCGCGCTTTGCAAAAAACTCCTTACCAAATTCTTGATCAAGATAGCGCGCTCCACTCTTATTACGTATTGGACGTTAAAAGCACCAATAATAAGATTACAAAAGCAACGCCCATTTATCGCGTTTATCTAAAGGCCCAAGGAAATCAAACACAAGTGATTTTACTCAGTAAGGGCAATCAACCCGCCGCTAAAGACGTTAGCCAACGAATATTGACGGCCATCCAACAAAAAGTTGCATAATGATGAACCCATCAAAACGAAAATTGTTCTACAGCGGTAAAGTTAAATCCATGTACGAAACAGATGAACCTGGTTTTTTAATTGCTGAGTTTCGTGACGATACAACGGCCTTTGATGGTGAAAAAGACGAGAAATTAGCGAGAAAAGGGGTTATTAATAATCAAATTAATGCGCACATTATGCAGGCGTTGAAAGATGCAGGTATATTAACTCATTTTGAAAGTGTCCTCTCACCGAATGAATCATTGGTTCGACGTCTTAAAATGATTCCCCTTGAATGTGTTGTTCGTAATATTGCAGCGGGAAGTTTGTGCCGTCGATTAGGAATTGAAAGCGGTCTTCGGCTCAATCCGTCTTTATATGAGTTGTTTTTGAAAAACGATCCACTGCACGATCCTATGGTCAATGAAAGCCACGCGTTGAGCTTTGGTTGGGCAACACAGGCCCAGTTGGATCGCATGAAAGAATTGTCTTTTAAAATTAACAATGTGCTTTTTGCCTTATTTTCTAACGTTAATTTAATTTTGGTGGATGCCAAGTATGAGTTTGGCGTCAGTGACGATGAAATCTACTTAGGTGATGAAATTAGTCCCGATTCTTGTCGCATTTGGGACGCCAAAACAAAAGAGCCCCTTGATAAAGACCGTTTTCGCAAAGACATGGGACGGGTCGTCGAGTCTTATGAAGAAATTGCCCATCGTTTTCAAATTAAGTTGCCGTAAATGAAATGCTCCTTGTCAGCTCCTGAGATTTTAGCGTCGGGAAATCGTTCATCCCAAGATGCACTCCCGGAAATTTCGTTCATTGATCCCTCCGCTGAAAACGAGCAACTAAAAAATGAAATTAACGATTTTATTGAAAAACGCATTCCTCGTCTTTTAAAAAAGTTTTATAAATCTACTGCTTTAAATCAAGTAAAAATGTATTTAAAAAAGATAATAGCTTATTCGGTCATTAGGCAAAGCTTGAACGAGTGTTATCTTAATTTAGAAGACTTAAGAAGTATTGTGGCGAGTATCGCAATGATTATTCGCGAAAGAGTGAATCCGTCTTGTTTTTTTCATCCAAGAGAATAAACAGAGAGAGAAGAGGAAAAGTGGTTTTCGCTACTTTTCAAGCTGCTCCCGAACCCGATGCTTCGGGAAGGGGGGGTGCGATGACGATAAGAAGCAAACTCGTATCCAACGCTTCTATTTATTTTTGTGGTAATGAGATTCAGACGAAATTTACAAACAAGATAAACGATGAAAACTATCGATTAATTTCTGATGTTTTTTATACGAATAGAAAAAGTAAGTTATCGGTTTTAGAATTTATAGCATTTTACACAGAGATGGAAGGGGAGTTAAAATCAGAGTGTGTGCTATTGTGTGATGATCAACCTCCAGAAGGTATCCGTAATTCCGGCTTCCCTTTTCTTCATGTCCCTGCTTTTGATGAATACGGCGAAATTAAGAATATGGAAGACACTAAAGAAAGTATACCCTTATCTCAGCTTGAATATTTGGACCATTTTAATTTTATAAAATTTCTTATAGAAAGAAGCGAGGTCCAGCATTTTTATGCTGAACTTTGAATTTCCGTTAAGAGAACTCAAGTGTCCTTTCTAATGATCTAGCCATGGGATGATATTAATACCTTGAAATATCAGCTTGTTTCTATAGAATAGTCCCCCTCTTGATGTCCTCAAGCAAGATTGATTGGAGAGGTACCGAAGCGGCCACACCGGCACCGACTCGAAATCGGCTGAGGCCTTACGGCCTACGCGGGTTCGAATCCCGCCCTCTCCGCCATATTAGGTTCTAATGCTTTCGATGACTTCGAAATCCCCTTGTTTTCAAATACTTTTTGCGATATCGTCATTTGAGTGATTCGAGGAATTCGACAAATCCAGAAAAAAGATGGGTAACTTCTTGGGTAAGATTGGAATCTTTAAAAAGTTACCCATTTTTTTGTTAAGAAGAAGATAAAATGCATTTAAGGAATATACAAGTTAAGCTAAGTAACCTGTATGAGCGCAGTGAAATACGGGGATGATAGACGAGATCATTATTTTCCCGTATTCTGCTTTGGTCTATACGTATATGGCCCCAGGGTTGTTGTCAACAATCAGTTTTGACGAAAAGAACGTATATGCGGCTTCACAGCTTCACAGAGCCACCGCATGAATCAGCCTCATCAACCTCAGGCGTTACCTTACTTTCATCAGCCCTCATTGTTTCCTATCTAGGAATTTACAACTAACATAGTGGGAATTGAGCGTCTGAAAAGCTACGTATAGGACTGTTCCTGGCAGTTGCTGTTAATGTTCCAAAGGTTAAACCTATCGCATTAAGTGTCTTAATTAAAGTATGAGTTAAAGTCGCCATAAGATTCTTCTCAGGAAATTTTAAAGCATAATAGCACTATAGCAGCTTTTCCATTATTTTTCCTAATGTCTAACGGAAATCGGGCTAAAGCTTAAATGAAGGGTGCGACTCTATTTGATAGGCACGATGTAACCCAGCGTGTGTCATCTTCGTGCGTAGGCTGCCTACCGACAGACAAAGAATCGAAGGCTTTGACGGCCGAAGCCACGGGGATTGTGAGTTTCCATCATGATATAAATAGCGTTCAGAGAGAAATCCCCAGAATACCCGAGGGATTACGGGCACGAGCGATCGTGCGGGAGTTGATTTTATACAATCGACTGGATCAAGATCCTCGGCTCTATTCTCTCGAGACGTTTGAATAGTTGACCGGGAAGTCATTCTACTCTCCCACTTAGAATCCTAAACAAAATTCTCGAGGATGAGATGAGATCATACAATAATTTTATCGGTATCGATATTGGTAAATTTTCATTTACAGTAGCTGTTTATGGCAGTAATAGCCCGTATGCAGCGAAATATTGGCTACTTTTTTGTATTTTTTGTAGGGCAAGGTGACGAGCTCAGCGGTCTGGATGGATAAAAATTTCTCCTCAATGGGAGGTGATAGTGATAAACTTAAAAAAAAATAGTGCGAGCATATTATTACCCACAAGCGGTAAGGACTAAAAAACTTAAAGCCCGTCATTCCTCCTGTGCAGGAATGGTGAAGCCTAAAATTGAAATAGCTGTGACTGGTGGGTAAGGATATGAGCGCGAGAAGGGCCTAATCGGGAGATAAAAATGACAGGGAATGTGCACGTTATACCCCACTCGATCGAAAATTAGATGCTGAACCTATTAAAGAATTCGGTGGGGCGTGTTTTTTATAATGGCGGGTTCTCATCTTGTTTTGTATTATTTATGGATCGCCTGGATTTTATTATTTTTAATTGATCCTATCCGCGGTGGTCCACCAATACGCGACTTATCACGTTATTAGCACATCTATGATTTTTATGGTATTGGCCCGCGGATTGTGTACAAACGCTTGCATGAAAGGCGAAGAATGTATTCCAATGAATTGGGATATTTTTTACGAAAAATTGGGTTGGATGTTAATTTTCTGGAATTTTGCCAGTGTCCCATTTGTTTATTGTATCAATTCCATGTACATGGCTTCACACGCGCCTTTTGAACATTCATTACCGTATACTTTACTTTGTTTTGCATTATTGATCGGTGCCTATTATGTATGGGATACCTCCCAAAGCCAACGCAATAGCTTTCATATGCAAGAGTGCGGTACGTATGTAAAACGAAAAGCCTTTCCTCAATTGCCGTGGGGAACGTTAAAAAAATCCGACTTACTTTCAAGCCAAACGGCAGTTTACTGCTAATCGACGGTTGGTGGCGTTACACACGCAAAATTCATTACACGGCTGATATCGTCATGGTATTATCGTGGGGTTTAATTTGCGGATTTAATCACTTTTTACCTTATTTTTAGGTAACTTTCTTCGTGGGCATGATTGTTCATCGAGCTCGTCGTGATATTAATCGCTGTCGACAAAAATATGGAGAGGATTGGGATCATTATTGCAAAAAAGTCCCTTGGCTATTTATTCCTTTTGTTTTTTTAAATAAACTCTCTAATAAATACAAACACGGGAAGCAAAACCGCCCAGCACCTTTGCTTGCAGTCGATTTACTAAGGAAAAAATGAATAACCAGCGCGCATACCTAATCAACGACCACCGTTTTCACATTCATAAACGAACGAATTCCTTCAGCCGCCAGTTCACGACCGTAACCCGAATGTTTAACACCTCCAAAAGGCAACCGCGGGTCGGATTTAACAAAAGTATTAACGACACAGGTGCCCGCCTGAAGTTCGGTAACCGCTATTTTTTCGCCGCGTTCACTATCATTAGTAAAAACAGCTGCTCCTAACCCAAATTTTGAATTATTAGCTATTTCAATAGCGTGTTTTTCATCTTTTGCGTGAATAAGTGTAATAACCGGTCCAAATACTTCATCGTCAAAAGCAGGTTGTCCCGCCCGAACGCCTGAAAGTACGGTAGGGGGGTAGTAAAAGCCTTTACTTTCCGGTATTTCCCCACCCATTTCTAAAAAAGCACCCTTATCGATCGATTCCCTCACTTGCCGATGGACGGTATCGCGTAAATCGGAACGCGATAGCGGGCCAAGCACCGTCTCTTTTTTTAAGGGATCACCCATTTGGTAGGATTGAGCTTTCTCTATCACGAGCGATTTAAATTCATCATAAACATTTTCAACAATAATTAAGCGTTTGGCGGCAATGCAAGATTGTCCTGAATTGCTCAAGCGAGATTCCACGCAAGCTTCTGCTGCTTTTTCTAAGTCGGCATCTTTTAAAATGAGGTAAGCATCATTGCCACCGAGTTCCAAAACCACTTTTTTTAGTGTTTTACCAGCAGCACTTCCCACCGCTTTTCCAGCGCCTTCGCTGCCAGTTAGGGTTACTGCAGAAATTTTAGGGTGAGAGATGACATCGCTCGCTTTTTCCGTATTAATGACAAGGGTTCGAAAAATATTATCGGGTAAATCGGCAGATTGTATTAACTTTTCGATCGCAAGGGCAGTACCTGTTGAAATCGAAGCATGTTTTAACAAACAGCCGTGACCAGCCATTAAATTAGGCGCAGCAAAACGGAATACCTGCCACAAAGGAAAATTCCACGGCATAATGCCAAAAATGACGCCGCTAGGCTGGTAAGTTACATAGTTTTTTTTCCAATCCGTGTTAACGGTTCGAGGTTTTAGCAATGCTTCTGCATGATCAGCATAATAATCACAAACCCAAGCACACTTTTCAGCTTCCGCTTCGCCTGCTGTTATGGGTTTTCCCATTTCCGTTGCGATTAATTTTGCGTAATCGGCTTTATCTTTTCGTAACAATTCAGCAATACGGCGAAGTTTTCTACCACGTTCTTTAAAACCTGCGCTTCGCCATTTTTCATAATCATGATGGGTATTCCTAATAATATCTTCAACTTGTTGATCCGTCATTTCTTGGTAAGTTTTTATAACTTCTCTCGTGCTAGGATTGGTCGTTCGTATTGGCATAAATTGCATCCTTTAAGTCGGTTGGCTGTCTGCTCGGTGGGTTTCTTTAGGTGGTGCCACAAAATAATGGGGGTCGGCTTCTTTCCATAGTTTCATGTAGTTTCGATATTTTTCAGGAACGCGTCCTTTAAGTATATCATTCGGTTCAAGGTAAGGAAAAATTTCATCATAGGTCAATGCAGCATCTTTGCTAACGCGACGGTGAATGTGAAAAGGCTGTAATTCTTCGGGGCGTTCCAGTCCGGTAGCTCCTAATACTTCCAAGAAACTTTTTAAAGTGGCTTCGTGGAAGTTTTTCACGTAAACAGCTTTTTCATCAACATCTAAGGCGTAACGTCGTTTCGGATCTTGGGTGGTGACTCCGGTGGGACAGGTGTTAAGGTGGCAGCGACGCGATTGCACGCAACCCAGCGCAAACATCATACCGCGAGCGCTATTTAAAATATCAGCGCCTAAAGCAATTTTCGTCAGCATGTTAAACCCCGTAATAATTTTACCGCTGCAGATTAAACGAATATGTTTGCGTACATTGATTCCGACTAAACAGTTATGAACGAAAATTAATCCTTCATTGAGCGGCATACCAACGTTGTCTGAAAACTCAAAAGGAGCAGCACCGGTTCCCCCTTCAGAACCGTCAATCACAATAAAATCGGGATAAATTTTTGTCTCCAACATCGCTTTGCAGACCGCCATAAATTCTTGAAGGATACCAATACAAAGTTTAAATCCGGTAGGTTTTCCTCCACTGAGTTTCCGCAATTGTTGGACAAATTCCAATAAGCCGATGGGGGTGGAAAAAGTCGAATGAGCGGGGGGTGATAGACAATCCACTCCTGGTTCCACCCCTCGCGCTTCAGCCAATTCCTGAGTGACCTTTACGCCCGGCAAAATAGCGCCGTGCGATGGTTTAGCCCCTTGCGATATTTTTATTTCTACCATTTTGACGTTCGGATGGCGAGATTTTTCTTTAAACTGTTCGGGATTAAATTTACCGTCTTTTGTGCGACAGCCGAAATAAGCGGTGCCGATTTCCCACACGAGATCGCCGCCCTCCATTAAATGATATTTACTTAAACCACCTTCACCGGTATCTTGATGAAAACCACCCAGCTTGGCGCCGCGATTTAGCGCTCGAACAGCTTCGGCACTGATGGCGCCAAAGCTCATGGCGGAGACATTAAAGCGAGAGGCGGAATAAGGTTGAGTGCATTGAGGGCCGCCTATTTCAACGCGTGTGCAGGAATTAAAATCTGGTTGTTTAGGGGCCATCGACTGATTAACCCATTCGTAACCGACTTCATGCACATCCAGTTGCGTGCCAAAAGGCATAGTGTCAACCGTTTTTTTTGAACGATCATAAACAAGGAATTGTTGAGCGTGGGTAAATGGCGCTCCACCCCATTCGTCTTCAATAAAATAGGCATGAATTTGGGGGCGTATCTTCAAAAGGATGTATCGCCAATGTCCCCAAATGGGATAGTTTCGCAAAATATTGCTGTCTTTTTGGAAAATGTCGTAGATACCGACGAAAAATAAGGGAAGTGCAATGATAAGAAACCATAAAATAGGCAGCCAAAAGAACGCGATTACGAAAATGGCTGAAAAAATGACAATAGAAGTGAGGTAAAAATAAGAACGAACTGTGGTTTTTTCATGGATCATCAAATTTCCTTTAAAAAAGTATTAATAAAATAGCAGTAATGCTTGTATCATCCTTGATATGAAGTTAATAACATTATCGGTTGCCCGCGGTAAATTCGTCAACTTCTCATTGGCGAACGAGTCCGGAATGCGGTTTGTAATAAAGCAGGATTGCAAGAAGGGGAGACTTTCCCGTGGTCGCGTAGCGGTAAAGCACGCATCGCAATATGTTATGAAGGCCGTTACTAAACATAAGCCTAAAAGCGCAGCGTTCGTGCTAGGCAGATAAAAGCCAATGAAAAGAGGAGGTAGAATCAGTAGGCGAGGAATTAAAAATAAAATGCCTAGATTAAAATTAGCAATTAGGAAGGTACCCCAGGTTTTTTGAAGCCATTGACGTGAACGTTTAATCACTTTAAAGGGCCCGATTTTTTCAAGAATGATGACGGGAATAACGAAATAAGAAACTATGGTCCAGGCAATACCAGCAAAGATCGCAGCAAAAAAAGCGAGATTTTTAAGTCGAGATTCCAGAAGACGAATCGTGGCTCCAAAAGTCGAACTGATAAACGAGCAGCCCACAATAGCCCAGACACGGCTTTTAGCCACCCGAAAACCTTCTCTCACAGTCTCGGGGGCCGCTGATCAAAATAAGCCATTACTGAAGCTATAAAGTCGGCATTACAAAAAATGATGGCAAAATTACAAAGGTATAAAATTCCTAAAAACAAAAGGACCACAATGAGGTTCTTGGAAAAATTTGATTGCCCGGTTTGCCAGTGGTTCAACTCCAAGTGCCATAAGGGCATCGCAATTAGTGACAGAAGAATCATACAAATAATAATGCTGATGAGGGGATAAATAAGCAGTTTTTTGTTCGCTCTGAGAATAAAAAACTTTGCTTTCCTATTTCCCAGCTGTAGGTAAATGGAGACATCGGTCACCTATAAGCGGATGATCGCGTCCTTACGAGATAAATAAAATCTGTTAGTATTCTACCATATTCTCCTCTTTTTGGGATGGACTTAGTGGCTTTCAGACTGCATAATATCGCCGGTGAAAAACCAGTGGAAAACGAGCGATTTTGATTATAACTTGCCCTTCGAATTGATTGCTCAGCGCCCTTTGGCTGACAGGTCGGCCAGCCGATTATTGTGTGTCAATCGTTCCCGACGGACAACGTCACATCGTCAATTCAACGGGTTTGTTGAGCAAGTTATGCCGAATGATTTAGTGGTCCTTAACGATACTAAGGTCATTCCCGCTCGGTTATTTGGACATAAGCAAACTGGGGGGAAAGTTGAATTTCTGGTGGAGCGTATTTTATCCAAAAACCGATTTTTAGCGCACATTCGAGCCAGTAAAGCGCCAAAGCTAGAGAGCCAAGTTATTATTGCTGATAATTTCAAAATTATTATTGAGGGGCAGTATAATGATTTATTTGAATGTGAACTCCATTCATCGGCTTGCGTTTTAGATTTATTATACCAACATGGTAGAGTACCTTTGCCTCCCTATATTCAACGGGAACCGGATAAAAATGATCAAGTGCGTTATCAAACGATTTATGCTGAAAGAGCGGGTGCAGTAGCCGCGCCGACAGCGGGGCTGCATTTTAATGAAGGAACTTTTGACGCGCTGCGCAGAAAGGGAGTGGTGATCACTTACGTCACTTTACATGTGGGTGCAGGCACATTTCAGCCTGTCCGCGCGAACTCGTTAGCAGACCACCGGATGCACCATGAATGGATGGAATTATCAAAATCGGTCTGTGATGCTATTGCAGAATGTCGTAAAAATAACGGTCGAGTGATTGCTGTTGGCACCACGGTGATGCGTTGTTTGGAAACCGCGACGAAAAATGGCGAATGCCGCCCTTATGCTGGTGAGACAGACTTATTTATCTACCCTGGATTTCAGTTTAATTGTGTGGATGTCTTCTTGACAAACTTCCATTTACCGAAGTCTACACTATTAATGCTGGTGTGTGCTTTTGGTGGTTATGAGTTGGTTATGGGGGCCTATCAAAAAGCGCTTGAAAACCGGTATCGATTTTTTAGTTATGGCGATGCGATGTTGATTTCATAGCATCCTTTCGATAAGCTACCCCAAACTTTCCCGGCATCTCTTAGCGATGACGGAGTTAACCGGAGTATTCATCGTGACTTGCCAGCATATAAAAGTTCCCAGCAAAGGTGAAAAAATCACCGTTAATAAAGCTGTTTTAGAAGTTCCTAACCGACCTATTATTCCCTTTATCGAAGGAGATGGGATTGGCATTGATATCACGCCCGTCATGAAAAACGTGGTCGATGCCGCCGTGAAAAAATCCTACGCTGGAAAGCGAAAAATTGAGTGGATGGAAATCTACGCCGGAGAAAAGGCTACGAAAGTGTATGGCAAAGACAATTGGTTGCCTAATGACACACTTGAAGCCATTAAAGAATACCAAGTGGCCATTAAGGGTCCCTTAACTACGCCGGTGGGGGGTGGGATACGTTCGCTCAATGTGGTGCTGCGCCAACAGTTAGACCTTTATGTTTGTCTTCGCCCTATCCGTTATTTTACGGGTGTGCCAAGCCCGATCAAAACACCTGAAAAAGTGAATATGGTGATTTTCCGTGAAAATTCCGAAGATATTTACGCCGGAATTGAGTGGCCGGCGGGAAGCCCCGAAGCGGTGAAATTAATCAACTTCCTTCAAAACGAAATGGGCGTAAAGAAAATCCGTTTCCCGGAAACGGTGGGGATAGGAATTAAACCGGTTTCTAAAGAAGGCACGAGCCGTTTAGTGCGTCGAGCGATTCAATACGCCATTGATAATGACCGCGATTCCGTGACGCTCGTTCATAAAGGTAACATCATGAAATTCACGGAAGGGGCTTTTAAAGATTGGGGCTATGAAGTCGCTGTCAAAGAATTTGGAGCAAAGCCATTAGATGGCGAACCCTGGCATTTCTTTGAGAATCCGAAAACAGGCCAAAAAATTACAATTAAAAATGTTATTGCCGATGCCTTTTTACAGCAAATTTTATTGCGTCCCGCCGAGTACAGCGTCATCGCCACCTTGAACCTCAATGGGGATTATATCTCCGACGCGTTAGCGGCCGAAGTCGGCGGCATTGGCATTGCTCCGGGCGCTAATTTAAGCGACACAGTCGCCCTCTTTGAAGCCACCCATGGGACAGCGCCTAAATATGCAGGGCAAGATAAAGTCAATCCAGGCTCTCTAATTTTATCGGCAGAAATGATGCTTCGTTACCTAGGCTGGAAAGAAGCCGCCGACCTTGTCGTTCAAGGCATTGGGGGGGCGATTAAAAGTAAAACAGTAACATACGATTTTGCCCGTTTGATGACCGGAGCCAAAGAAGTAAGTACCTCTCAGTTCGGCAAAGCCATAATTAAGCATATTATGTAGGGAAGGGGGAAGCCTCTGACATGTCATTACCACAAGTTTAAGTTTCGTTATTTCCGTATAGGGGGACCCAGGCGTGCCGTCGGCGCGCTGCGTCCCCGCCTGCGTGGGGACGACGAAGGGGATGGGATGACAAGGAGGGGGTGATAGCTTTTAAGCTTTTAAGCTTTTAGTCTTTACCATTTGTGGGGTAATGATACGCCAGGCTTTATCTGCGTTAGAAGCGTATTATCCACCGGGAGCGAGCGGGACAGAGGGAGACTCTGGTGTTCTGTTTGCAATTCCTATTAATATAGGCTTTTCAAGCTGTCGGGCATATTCTTGAATATCTTTCATGGAAGTCGTCCCTTCTGTTAGCTGATTAACTTTTCAAAGTTTTGGGCTAGGGCATCAAGGTGGCTCAGTCCCGAAGCAAAAGTGGGATTCTGATTGAAGAGCTGGAACGCCCACTCAATAGGTCTATCGGGTAGAAGACCTTCTGAAGTCGCAATCAAAGTTGAAACCGACTTCCTATCTTGAAAATCTTTAAGCGGTTGCTCTTCTGCTGCGCGGTTGAGGATGTCTCTAATATTTTCTTCCTCTTTTTTCGCAATTGCCGAAATGAGATCATACAATCCGGATCTGTATTTTTTAGGCGATTTAGATAGACGCCGAAATGCGGAAGCATTATTGCTCATCGAAAAGTTAGTGGTTTTCTCCTTAGTTTCCGAAACATCGTAGAGATGCTGTCGTGACGTCTCTTCGGAAGATTCATCATTTCTGGATGTGTTCATTGCTTTTCAAGCCGTCCTCTCGCCAATAAGATTAATCCGTTAATCTTACTCCCTTCAACTTAATGCAGCCTTAAAACCTTAAAGTATTTCAGTTATTCTCCATTTGTAAAGTAAATAAAAAGAAGTGTCAATGCGACCCCAGCGCACTCGAGTGTAGGAAAAACGCCGTTTTTTTACTACATTTAGAGTAAGGAGAGATCCGATTCCGGCCAGAGGGGCTGGCGAGGAGGCAAGGGTAGCCAAATCGACTTCAGGCGGCAAGAAAAAGGATTTACTGTCGAACATGAGAAAACAACTTAGCAGAGGAGGGCGGGATCATGTCGGGATCATGTTTAGTAAAAGGCGCTGGAGAAGACATTAAACCGCGCATTTTCGCAGGCTCGCGAAAAACGGCATGAATTTATCATTGTTGAACATCTATTGTTAGCTTTATTGGATAATCCTGAGACTGCTAGACTGTTAAGCGCCTGTGGCGCTAATTTAGAACGTTTGCGGGTAGGATTAGGGATTTTTATTGATGAAACGACACCTCATATTCCTTTGAATGTAGAACGCGATATTCAACCCACCTTGAGTTTTCAGCGAATATTGCAGCAGGCGATTTATGATGTCCAGTGCAACGGTACTCCCGAAGTGACAGGAAGCAATATTTTAACGGCGATTTTCAGTGAGCCGGAAAGTCAAGCTGTTTATTTCCTTAGCCAAGAAAATATTAGTCGGATTGATATCATCAATTACACCACCCAAGGCATAACAAAGCCACAGCAAGAGGCCCGTTTTTTGTCTGATTCTCAGCAATTACCAGAAGCCAGCGGAATTCAAGAAACGACGGTGTATGAGAATTTAATTAAGCTTTACGCCACCAGTTTAAACGTGAAAGCCCAAAGCGGCCAGGTAGATCCTTTGATTGGCCGTCAAGAAGAACTGTTGCGTTGCATTCAAACGCTGTACCGACGCACTAAAAATAATCCGCTGTTAGTGGGCGATGCAGGAGTGGGAAAGACCGCCATCGTTGAAGGTTTGGCGCAATTAATTGTCCAAAACAGAGTGCCAAAGCCTTTAGCGCATGCGACGATTTACGTTTTGGATTTAGGCATATTATTGGCTGGCACTAAATACCGCGGGGATTTTGAAAAACGATTTAAATCCGTATTAAAGGCACTGAGTCTAAAACCGGGCGCCGTGATATTTATTAATGAAATTCATAATTTAATCGGCGCTGGTTCTGCAACTGGTGGCACCATGGACGCCTCTAATTTAATAAAACCATTATTGAGCACGGGTGAATTGCGTTGCATGGGTGCGACGACTTATGAAGAATTTCGCAATTTCTTTTCGAAAGATTATGTCTTATTGCGCCGATTTCAAAGAATTGACGTTAAAGAGCCTTCGCTAACCGACGCCGTTAAGATTTTACAAGAACTGCGGTCGCGTTATTAACATTACCATCAAGTTCGCTATACTCCAAATGCTTTAAAACGCGCCGTTGAATTATCCGCTCGTTATATTTCTGATCGACAATTACCGGATAAGGCAATTGGTGTTATTGACGAAGCAGGTACTTTTGAGCAATTACAAAGGATGAGGAGCGTAAAACACTTATTACCGTGAAAGAAATCGAATCCCTTGTCGCCAAAATGGCATGTATTCTGATTCATACCATTACACAATCAGATAAGGAGTTGTTGATTGATCTGCCAAAGCAATTAACGCGCGTTGTTTTTGGTCAAAGGCAATCTGTTGAATCGCTTTGTAATTCCATCAAACTATCACGTGCTGGTTTAAATAATGCAGATAAGCCGGTAGGATCTTTTTTATTAGCGGGACCACCGGCGTTGGTAAAACGGAAGTGACTCGTCAGTTAGCTCAAGCATTGGGTATCGAATTAATCCGATTCGATATGTCGGAATATATGGAACGGCATGCTGTTTCTCGCTTAATTGGTGCTCCTCCCGGTTATGTGGGTTTCGATCAAGGGGGATTACTGACGGAAATTATCCGCAAACAGCCTCATGCTGTATTGTTTTATTGGATGAAATTGAAAAGGCTCATCCAGATATTTTTAACATCCTTTTGCAAGTGATGGATTACGGTTATCTCACCGATAACACGGATCGAAAAGCAGATTTCCGTCATGTGATTATTGTAATGACAACGAATGCTGGCGCCGAACAATTGGAGCGGGGAGCTATTGGTTTTGCCGTTCAAGACATGGAACAAGAAAATTGTAGGAGCGATTAAACATTATTTCAGTCCTGAATTTCGTAATAGGTTAGACGCTGTGATTCAATTTAAATATTTGGATACGGCGACGATTCTTAAAATCGTTGATAAATTTACCCGCGAATTGCGTGATCAATTAAAAGAAAAAGGAATACGACTCACCATTAGTTCGGATGCAAAACAATGGCTAGTTGAACGCGGCTATAACGAAAAAATGGGCGCTCGCCCCATGGCGCGACTTATTCAAGAGAAGTTAAAAGTTCCTATTGCTAACCAACTGTTATTTAGTGAACTGAATGAGGGCGATGAGATTATAGTAAACAGAGCCAATAGCGACTTAGTTGTTCAAAGAAAGCAAATAGTGGTTTAAGTTTTTCGCGACTCCGTCATTCCGCTTGCACGGGAATGAGCAAGGCTAAAAAAGGAATATTTTTATTCTTCTACCTTTGAGGTTAGAGATTTTTTCCAGCTTCCCGATAAACGATTCGGCCGCGCGTTAAATCATAGGGGGTTAATTCGACGGTCACTGCATCACCGGTTAGGATGCGAATGTAATGCTTGCGCATCCGCCCAGAAATATGAGCTGTTACTACGTGCCCGTTCTCAAGTTTGACTCGAAAAGTCGTGTTAGGGAGTGAATCGACCACTGTCCCTTGCATTTCAATGGATTCTTCTTTTGCCATAAAATCTAATGGAGTTAAATAAAAAAATAATAATGCCTCAACTAGTAGCTATAAGCAATGGGTTAGCTCCTGGGCAGAGAAAGTTAAGTTTGGTTCAAGCTGTCTAAATAACGTTCCGCGTCGAGGGCCGCCATGCAGCCCATTCCGGCAGCAGTGATGGCTTGTCGGTAGATGTGGTCCGTGACATCACCTGCGGCGAAAACGCCAGGGATATTTGTTGCAGTAGCGTTCCCTTGCAAGCCAGATTTCGCGCGAAGGTAACCCCCTTCATCCATTTCCAACTGGTCTTTAAATATTTTGGTATTGGGGTCGTGGCCGATAGCAATGAATAAACCGTCAATAGTAAGATCTTGAGTTTTCTCCTCTTTAACCTGCTTAAGATGGACGCCAGTTACGCCTTGATTATCACCCAAGACTTCTTCGACCACATGACTCCACACAATAGCAACTTTACCTTCCTCCACTTTTTTAATTAATTGGGCGCTTAGCATTTTTTCCGCCCGCAATTTATCGCGCCGATGAATGAGGGTGACATGAGAAGCTATGTGAGAAAGATAAAGTGCCTCTTCCACAGCCGTATTTCCCCCGCCAACCACCGCCACCTTTTTGCCGCGGTAAAAGAAACCATCACAAGTTGCACAGGCGGAAACTCCTTTGCCCATATAGACTTTTTCTGAAGGTAAACCTAAATAACGCGCAGAAGCGCCGGTAGCAATAATTAAAGCATCGCAGCTATACGTCGCGTTATCTCCTTTGAGCAAAAAAGGATGCTGGTTTAAGTTGGCTTCACTAATATGATCAAAAATAAATTGAATATCAAGATGTTCCGCATGCTTTTGCATCCTTTCCATTAATTCTGGGCCTTGCAATCCTAGCGCTTCTCCCGGCCAATTATCCACGTCAGTCGTGGTCATGAGTTGTCCGCCTTGTTCCATGCCGGTAATCATTATGAGTTTTAGGTTAGCGCGAGCGGCGTAAATGGCGGCTGTGTAGCCGGCTGGGCCGGAGCCGAGAATGATGAGACAATGGTGTTGTGGTTTATTCATGGTATTGGTATTGGTTAGTGAATGATTCGGGCTATAATACTAACCGCTTTCAGGTTTGTCATCACTTGAGAGTGAAGTCCGATCGCTCGCCCGGTTTGGGCGCGCGTTTTAAAATTGAATAAAGGGTATCTTGGATGGGACAGCGCAAGGGTAAAAAATCAGCGAAGGAAACGGGAGTGCTGTTACGGCGCCATTTGCGTTATCGCCTACGTGAAGGTTGCTTTATTTTGGCGCTGGCTTTTTCGGCTTTTCTTTTTATTGCCCTTCTGAGTTACCATCGATCTGATCCGGGCTGGTCGCACAGTATAGTGGTTAAACATGTCGCTAACTTAACCGGGGAAGCGGGGGCTTGGCTTTCTGATTTTACCCTATATATGGTGGGTTACCTGGCCTACATTTTTCCTTTGATGGTTGCTTTTGCTGCTTGGGGTTTTTTCCGCAATCTTCATGAAGAACGGGATATTCCGACTAAATGGCCTTTATTAATTTTACATGCCGTTGGGTTTTTGTTAATACTATTCGCTGGTTCTGCATTAGCGGCCATTCATTTAGGTATGCTGGACGCTAATCTTCCGTATAATGGTGGCGGAATAATCGGCGTTGTCATGGCACAATCATTATTTCCCATTTTTAGTACCGCAGGAACTTCTTTAATTTTAATTGCTTCCCTACTGATAGGAATTACATTATTTATAGGATTATCTTGGTTTCAATTTTTAGAATTGCTTGGAAAAAACGCAATTAAATTTACAAAATTCTGTGCAATTCGATTGGGAGCTATTTTCTGGAAAAATTTATTTCTATCGTTATTACCTTCTCAAGATAAGCGAGAAGCTGTCGCCGTTCCAAAAATCAAACGCGTCGAGCTGGATTTGGTTCCCGATGCGCTGGACATGATTTCTACACCTAAAATTGCCGAACGGCCGAAATTAGAAATTATCGATCATGAATTTAAAACGCCGCGTTTTAAAGGCTCAGCCATATTACCTGAACTTTCTTTACTTGATAAATCTTCTCAAGATCATACCTTGTCCTATTCGGAAGAAGAGTTGCAGCAAAAATCGTGTGAAATCGAACTGCGTTTGGCGGATTTTGGTATTCAGGCGAAAGTAGTCGCGGTACATCCCGGGCCTGTGGTAACACGTTTTGAGTTGCAACTGGCGGCAGGAACGAAAGTCAGCCGCGTCACAAATTTGGCAAAAGATTTGGCCCGCTCGTTATCGGTCATTAGCGTTCGAATTGTCGAAGTAATTCCGGGGAAATCGGTCATTGGTTTGGAACTCCCCAATAAACACCGAGAAGTGGTCACGATTTACGAAGTGTTGGCGACTAAGCAATACCAAAATGCACGCTCGAGTTTAACGCTTGCATTAGGGAAAGACATCGGAGGGCACCCGGTTATCGTGGATTTGGCAAAAATGCCTCATCTACTAGTGGCGGGAACTACCGGCTCAGGCAAATCAGTCAGTTTAAACGCTATGTTATTGAGTCTTCTTTATAAATCTACTCCACAACAATTGCGCCTTATTCTGATCGACCCCAAGATGCTGGAGCTTTCAGTTTATGAAGGTATTCCCCATTTGCTTACCCCGGTCGTCACCGATATGAAAGACGCGGCAACGGCTCTCCGCTGGTGTGTCGTTGAAATGGAACGACGTTATCGGTTGATGGCTTCGCTCGGCGTGCGTAATATTCTGGGTTACAACGCCAAAGTCAAAGAAGCCATCGAAGCCGGAGCTCCATTATTGGACCCCTTGCAAGCCAATCCAGAAGGAAAGCCGCCTGAACTTCAAGAATTGCCGCAGTTGATAGTTATTGCCGATGAATTTGCGGATATGATGGTGGTTGTTGGGAAAAAAATAGAAACGCTTATCGTTCGTTTGGCGCAAAAAGCACGGGCGGCTGGAATTCATCTTATTTTTGCAACGCAGCGGCCTTCCGTAGATGTTATTACGGGATTAATTAAAGCTAATATCCCCACTCGGGTGGCTTTCCAAGTCTCTTCAAAAATTGACTCGCGGACTATTTTAGATCAACAAGGAGCTGAGCAATTATTAGGGCATGGTGATTTGCTGTATTTGGCTCCCGGTAGTGGCGTGCCTGTCCGAGTT
Source organism: Coxiella endosymbiont of Ornithodoros maritimus (assembly GCF_907164965.1). Taxonomy (GTDB): domain Bacteria; phylum Pseudomonadota; class Gammaproteobacteria; order Coxiellales; family Coxiellaceae; genus Coxiella. Next base: position 10,548 of record NZ_CAJRAM010000049.1, on the reverse strand, counting down.
CATGGCCCTTATGTTAAAGACGAAGAAGTGCACCGGGTGGCGGAGTATTTGCGTGAGAGTGGCGAGCCGAACTATGTCGAAGGAATACTGAATGAAATGGGCGCACAAGATTTAAGTGGTTTTGTGGAAGCCGCTTTAGGTGGGGGGGCTGAAGAAGGGGGCGAGAGTGATCCGCTTTATGATGAAGCCGTAGAAGCTGTCATCCGCTCACGCCGTGTGTCGGTCTCCAGTATTCAACGCCGCTTTAAGATCGGGTATAATCGAGCCGCACGTATCGTTGAAGCGATGGAAGCCGCCGGTGTCGTCAGCCCAATGGAAAATAATGGCGTTCGAGAAGTACTAGCGCCCTCAAAAAAATAATATAAAAAACAATGAGTACCATAAAAGTATTAATCAGTTTATTGGGAATTTTCTTATTTTCCCTGTCTAGGATTCTGAGTGCTCAATCCGATGCCACAGCCCAGTTAAGCCAACTGCTTTCAAATTTTCGAACTTATCAGGCAAAATTTAATCAAATTACTTTTGATAACCAAGATCGGGTAATCCAACAAAGCCATGGACGAGTCATGATTATGCGCCCGGGGCGCTTTCGCTGGGAAACCGATTTACCGACTAAACAAATTATAATCACAAACGGAAAAACGTTGTGGGTGTATGATGTAGACTTGTCCCAAGCCACACAGCAGCCGCTAGCGCAAGAAACGAATATTAATCCTGCTGCGTTATTGTCGGGGTCGCTGAAAGATCTAAAACAAAAATTCACCATTACGGTTAACTCGACTCCTGATACTGCCATTTTTCAACTGGTTTCCCACTTAGGGAAAAGCCTTAATTTTAATTGGATTCGTTTAAAATTTTCAAAAAAGCAACTTACTGAAATGACCGTATTAAATAATTTGGATGAAAGAAGTATTTTCCAATTCAGTCAAATTAAAGTAAACGCTCCATTGTCGAGTACGTTTTTTGCATTTAAGCCTTCGCGTGGCATTGATGTTGTCAAACAATGATTTTATTCCGCTCGCTACCCGCATGCGCCCCGACTATTTGGAGGAGTTTGTCGGCCAGTCGCATTTATTGGGAAAAGATAAACCCCTTTTTCGTGCCATAGAAAAAGGTAAATTGCATTCGATGATTTTATGGGGGCCCCCAGGGTCGGGGAAAACGACTCTCGCTGAGATTATGGAGCAAAAAGCAGGAGCATGTGTTGAATCTATTTCCGCCGTGCTCGCTGGGGTAAAAGATATCCGGGATGTGGTCGAGCGGGCTGAACGCCATAAAGGACAGGCAACGATTCTATTTGTTGACGAGGTGCATTGCTTTAATAAAGCTCAACAAGGTGCTTTTTTACCCCACGTTGAGAAAGGCACGATCACATTAATTGGCGCCACTACGGAAAATCCTTCCTTTCAATTAAATAAGGCATTTCTTTCTCGAACTCGAGTTTATATCTTAAAACAATTAACTGAAGCCGATTTATTATCTATTTTAGAGAATGCGCTTGTCAATGAAGAGCGAGGTTTAGGAAAAAAAGCTTTAGAAATACCGGGACCGCTACGCCGCCGCATTGTCCAGTTTGCCGATGGGGGTGCGCGGCAATGCTTGAACCTTCTGGAAATCATTGCTGATTTTGCGCTGGAAGAAAATGGCCGTTTTATGGTCCATGACGGGCTCATTGATAAAGTTTTAACGGCAGAGGTACGTCGTTTTGATAAACGCGGAGAAGCTTTTTACGATCAAATATCCGTATTGCATAAATCGGTTCGCGGTTCTGATCCCGATGCTTCGCTGTATTGGCTTTCCCGTCTTTTAGATGGTGGCTGCGATCCTTTTTACGTCGCCAGGCGCGTAGTGCGCATGGCGAGCGAAGATATTGGAAATGCTGATCTTCGCGCGCTCCAGTTAGCTCTTGATGCTTGGGAGACTTTTGAGCGATTGGGAACACCGGAAGGAGAGCTCGCCATTGCGCAAGCGGTTGTTTACTGTGCCTGCGCTGCGAAAAGTAACGCGGTGTATAAAGCTTTTAACGCAGTCAGCTGTGAAGTGAAAAGTGCAGGCAGTCTGGAAGTACCACCCCTTTATCTACGCAATGCGCCCACTCGATTAATGAAATCGCTCGACTATGGAAAAGATTATCGTTATGCCCATGATGGGCCAGACGGCTTTGCAGCCGGCGTGGATTATTTGCTCGAACCCTTAATTGGGCGACGATATTATTTCCCTGTTAATAGAGGATTAGAAATAAAAATTAAAGAAAAGCTTGAATATTATAGAAAGCTTAACGAACAACACAAAACGACTGAGGATAGTAAAAGCTAACCTTTGCACGTTATCTCGCGGGACAGGCCGCGGGCTAACAGGGTTGAATCCAGCCTAGAAGGAAAAAAGAAGCAATGTTAGACCCCAAATTATTGCGACAAAATTTAGAGCATGTTGTAGAAAAATTACGCCGCCGCGGTTTTGAAATGGATAGAGATACTTTCCTTCAATTGGAAAACAAACGCAAAGAGGCTCAATTAGCAATCCAATCTTTCCAAACTAAACGTAACCAATTATCAAAAACCATTGGAATGGCGAAATCAAAGGGGGAAAACCCCGAACCCTTAATGGCTGAAATATCGCGGTTAAACGATGAATTAAAGCGGGAAGAAGCTAATTTTGAAACCATTCAGAACGCTTTCTCTGATTTTCAATTAGCTATCCCTAATTTACCTCATGATTCAGTGCCCGATGGAAAAAGTGAGAACGATAATCGTGCAATACGACAGTGGGGCGCGCCACCCGGATTCGATTTTACACCAAAAGATCACACAATTCTTGGCGAACGGGATAACCAATTGGATTTTGATGCGGCAGCCAAATTGTCGGGCGCGCGTTTTGTAGTTTTGCGGGGATCGTTAGCACGTGCCCATCGTGCTTTGGCGCAATTTATGTTGGATTTACACACCGACCAACATGGGTATGAAGAAGTTTATGTGCCTTATTTGGTGCATGAAGAATGCTTATACGGAACAGGACAATTGCCGAAATTTCGAGAAGAGCAATTTCAAGTTGCCGGCGATCGGAATTTTTTTTTGGTTCCCACGGGTGAAGTGCCCCTGGTTAATTTAGCGCGAGACGAGATTATTGAAGTGCCAGCGCTTCCTGAAAAATGGGTGGCCCAAACTCCTTGTTTTCGCAGCGAGGCGGGTTCTTATGGGAAGGATGTGCGAGGGATGATTCGGCAGCATCAATTTCAGAAAGTGGAACTTGTTCAACTGGTTCAGCCTGAACATTCTTACCAAGCTTTAGAAGAAATAACCCATCAGGCTGAAAAAGTGTTGCAATTATTGGCGCTTCCCTACCGGGTTGTAGAGTTATGCGCGGGCGATTTAGGGTTCGCGGCCGCAAAGACTTATGATTTAGAAGTTTGGCTGCCAAGTCAAAATAAATACCGCGAAATTTCTTCTTGCAGCAATTGTGAAGCTTTTCAAGCCCGACGTATTCAAGCGCGTTGGCGTAATCCCAAAACGGGAAAGCCTGAACTACTTCATACTTTAAATGGTTCTGGGCTTGCGGTAGGTCGCACATTGGTCGCTATTATGGAAAACTATCAACAAGCTGACGGACACATTCATGTGCCCGACGTTTTGAAGTCCTACATGGGTGGAGTGGATTATTTTTAGCTAAAGTTCGGGTCGTTCTTTTCCTGTGGTGCGTAAGCGAACACGAAACTGCCACCTTTGATTTTGCTGAAGACGTATTTGGAATATTTAGGGTCAATTGCAAAACAGCCCCAGCTACGGCCTAATCGGCCTACTTTTTCTGCGAAAGACTTTGTCGCGTACCAAGTTGAGTGGAAAACAAGCGCTCGCTTGAAAAGGTTATTGTTAACGCCTTTTTCAAGGCCGTAAATTCGGACAGATAAACCGTGGTGCCCGTAATAACTTTCACCCGTCACCATCGCTCCTATCGAAGAGGCGTCTGACCCGCCTTTATTAGAGAAGCGAGTCGCGTAGAGGTTCCCACTGCCTTTACCTTGGGCGACGTAACCATTGAATAGCAGTTTGCCATTACGCATGTCAATAACCCACAGTCGCTTTTTATTGGAAGGCTGTTTGAAGTCAATCAAAGTCATGATCGGCTTTTTAACTACACCATGTGCTCGCGCCCATCGATAGGCTTTAATGCCAACCTGCAAAGCTTGGGGAGACAAACCTTTATTAATTAAGGGTTGGAAATCCGAATAATCGAACGCCTTCGCTGAAAGGGAGGCCAAGGAAATGGCCAAGAAGATACTTGTTATTAAAGCTATTAAACTACTGCCCATGTTTTTTTTACCTTTAGTTAGTTTTACCTCTATATTATTTTTCCTAAACAAACACTATGCTTTTTCTTCTGAAGACAACAAGGTCACATGATGCTAAATTATTCATAATTTTGCCAGTAAAGGAGCTAATTTTTCATAATTTCTTAAGAATATATTGTAATTATTTGAAATATAAATATTCTTAACTCTTCAGCTAGCTCTGGAAACGCTCATTTCCCGTTTTGAGGTAGGCCAATCTATTATCCCAAGCGGTTCGGGGGCTCTAGATTAAGGGCTAAGAAAAGCACAATGGCGCTTTTCTTAATCTTTTAACCTGATTCCCGTGGCTTCGGCCGTGAAAGCCCTATTCTTTATATTTATATTTCGGTAGCCTTCTATACATTGATAAGCCTTTTTACATCGTAGTGCCGAGCCGCAGCCTTTATCCATTCCTCATCCCCGTCCTTGTCATTCCGCTTGCACGGGAATGACGATTAAAAACATTTAATTTCTAAAAATCATTTTTTTGACAATGGCCTTCCGTCCGCAGTTTTAAAGCGTTTTAGGAAAAGTTTAAATTTGTAGGCATAGCTGTAACCCATGGGCACGACCACCAGCGAGAAAAAGGTACCAAATATAAGTCCCCGATAATAACAATGCTGATTTGATGGCGGCTTTGCGCGCTGCCACCGCTTGAAAACAAGAGTGGAAGTGCGCCGAATACCATTGCGGCTGTGGTCATTAGAATTGGACGGAGTCGAATAAGACGCCGCCTTCAACAAAGCTTCGCGTATGGTGAGGCCTTCTTTTTGGAGTCGATTAGCGGATTGCGTGATTAAAATAGGGTATTTTGAAACCAAACCGATAAGCGTCACAAGGCCGATGCCAGTGTAAATATTCAAGGTACCTCCAATTAATTTTAAAGAGGCCATCGCGCCCACGATACTTAAATGGACGGTTAATAAAATAATGAAAGGATCAATAAAGCTTTCAAATTGAGCGGCTAAGACTAAATAAAGACCATCGTGAGTAAGAAAATAAGCCACATGCTGTTTGTTCGAGGTTAATAAATCGTGCGCTTGACCAGTGAATGCGTATTTTACGTTTGCTGGCAATAGTTGAGGTAATTCGGTTTGTAAATAATTCACCACGGTTCCTAGATTATAACCAGGGGCCAGTTGGGCAGACATTTGTGCCGCGCAGAAGCGATTATAGTGAGGCAATACCATTTGCGAAAGAATAGGTTTAATTGAAATTAAATTGCTGAGAGGGATTAATTTATTTTGTTTGTTATTGACGTAAAATTTATTGATGCTTGCTAAGCTGTGCAAATCGTTTTCCTGCGCTTGGAGATAAACGTTATAAGTTTTGCCGTTGGCGTCGAATATGGAAATTCTACTCCCGCCATACAATGCCGCCATCGTATTATCGACGTCTTTAATGTTTACTTGCAATTGACCGGCAATATTGCGATTGACCGTCATATTATATTGTTGACTATCAAACCGCATGTTGCTTTGAATCACACGAAGTCCAGGGTAATTTCCTAATTGATTTATTAGTTTTTGAGAAACGGCGTAAAGGTCCGAATACGTATCTCCCATGATATAAAATTCGAGCTGATGCTGCATTGAGCCGCCAAAAGAAGGTGCAAAAGCAGCGGCATTTAATCCGGGAATTTGCTTTATTTTTTGATTGACTATATCTGCAACTTGTGAAGCGCTTTGCTTTCGATCTTTAAAGGGTTTGAGCATGGCAAAAACGGAGTCAAACGCTTTGGCGTTGGTATCCGCGACGGTAATCACTGAAGCAGCGGCGGGCGCTTGTTTAAAAATACTGGCTACTTGTTCCAATCCTCGATTGATTGTATTAATGCTGGAACCACTGGACGTGGAAACAGCAGCGATCACAAAACCCATATCTTCTTGATGGACGAACGCCATCGGAATATTTTTAGCAAGGAAAAAGCTGCCGACAGCGATCAGTATCACAGCAAAGATGACAAGAATTCGTTTATTTAAAATGGCAGCTAATATTTTTTGATAACCTCGCGCCATCCGTTCATAGATAGTTTCGATTATGGGGCTATAGCATTTAGGCTCGCCGCCATGCGCTTTTAAAAAACGGGAACACATCATTGGAGATAAAGTTAACGCAACGAACCCGGAAATTAACACCGTACCCGCGAGTGTAAATGCAAAGGAACGAAAAATATTAGCCACTTGATTTTGCATTAAATCGATCGGCGCATACACCGCAGCGAGGGTGATCGTCATCGCAATCACAGGAAAGGTGATTTCTTTGCTTCCTTTAATAGCAGCTATTAAAGGCTTTTCGCCGTTTTCAATATGTCGATAAGTATTTTCGAGTATCGCAATCGCGTCGTCGACAACCAAGCCGATCGAAAGAACTAAAGCGAGTAAGGTAATGACATTAATGTTAAAGCCCAATAAATACATGAGGCCAAAAGAAGCGACCAAACAGACGGGAATAGTCGCAATGGGAATAGCGACCGTGCGCAACCGGCTTAAAAATAAAAAAATGATAAAAATAACGCATAAAATGGCAATGCCAATAGAAGAGAGGTATACTTCATGAATTGATCCGTGCATATAAGCGGAAATATCAAAAGAAGGAACGATTTTCATCCCATTGGGCAAATGCGGTCGGATTTGATTTAAAAAGTGATTGACGTTTTTTGCTGCATCCAATGGGTTAGCATCGGTGGTGTTTATTGATGCTCAGTAATACCCCTGCCTGACCGTCCAAGGTCACTATGCTTTGATCGGCGCTATCATCACCGAGTTGTGCTTGGCCGATGTCTTTAATACGAATCACCCGAGCATTATCATTTTTCACAATGATATTATTAAATTGATCGGCGGTGTTAAGTTCGGTTTCCACTGTAATAGGATAATTAATTATTGAGGAGCCTTTAATTTCACCGGCAGGTAGTTCGACGTTACTGTTTTGGATGGCCGTTTGAACGTCGTTAACGCTTAGACCGCGAGCTGCCATTTTTTGAGGGTCTAGCCAAATCCGCATGGCGTATTGATTGGTGCCCGCTACTTCAACATCAGCAATTCCTGGAATTTGTTCAATTTGGTCGATAACATTTCGTTCTAAATAATCCCGAATGGCTTTGGGGTTTTGATTGGGCGCCGTAAAATCCACATCCATTAATTTCATATCACCCAAACCGATTTGTACCACAGGTGCATTAATATATTAATATTAGTGGGCAGTTGAACGTGGACTTGTTCGACTTTATCGCGTATTTGATTCGCGACTTCGTAAACGTTTATTCCGTAATCTAAAGTCAATTTAATGGCGCTTTCTCCCTCGAAACTTTGAGAGATGATAGTATCGATCCCTTGCACTCCGATGATCCCTTCTTCCAACGGCGTTGTAATGCTAGATTCCACTAATTTTGCGCTAGCGCCGGGATAAGCCGTCGAAATATTTATAACGTTTTGCTCAAACTTGGGGAAAAAACGCGTGTTTAAGTCATTAAACCCCATGATGCCAACGACGACAAGAACTAGGTTTAAGACGAGCGCTGAAACAGGGTGTTTGATAGAGATTTCAGAAATATTCATGTGTTTTATTTTGATATAAACATTAAGCAGCAGCGCGTGCGAGTAGACTTAATGAACCACTTTTAGATTCGCTCCACTTTTATAAATTTGATCTTGTCCAGTCGTAATAATTTGATCACCTGGTTTCAATCCCTTGGTAATTTGTATTTTTCCATAAAGGCATTCTCCGACTTTAACTGGTGTTGAAATGGCTTTCCGTTTTTAACTTTAAACACGTAATGACCATTCATGTTTGCAAATAAACTATTTTCAGGTATCAAAATAGCTTTTTTTAAGGTTTCTAATGTTTGGAAACGGTGACAAACTGGCCGGGTTTTAATGCACCATTTTTATTATTTAATAGACCCTGTGTTCCAATGGGTTGCGAATCAGAATTTACATAAGGCGTGATATAATTAACTTTAGCGTTGAAGCGTTGACCTGGCAGAAAATCAGCAGTGACAGTAACCGGCTGGCCTATTTGTAATTGCGGCGCGAAATGGTTCGGTAAATCGTAAACTACTTTTAATTTTAGTTGATCCACGAGGATCACCAGTTTTTGTCCCGGCGCGACATAATCACCGAGGCTGAATTGCTTGGCGCCGAGATAGCCGCTGAAAGGCGCTCTCAATGTCATTTTTTGCAACGCCGTTTGATTCGTCTGAGCGAGGGCCTTGTCTTTATCGAGACTGACTTTATCGCTATGCACGGTCGTTTGTAAAACAAGTCCCTTTTTTAAAGCTAAAGCGTCGCGTTTGTATTGTAATTCACTTAATTCGAGGTCGGCTTTCGCAGCCGCTAAGTCATTTTTTGTTTCTGATCGTCAAGTTGAATAAGCAGCGAGCCAGCCGTCACAAAATCTCCAGGTGAAAAGGCTATTTTTGTTACATAGCCCGCTACTTTGGGGCTGATATTGGTTTGGTGTTATTAGCGACTAGCGTCCCTATTGTCGTAGGGATAATGGGTAAATCCGCTACTTCAACAGGACTTTCTTTTACTAAGAGGGGGGGTGTTGGGGGTTGCCGGTACTTTTTTATGTAAAAAAATAAGGCCAGCCGCAATAAAGCAGCCTGCCAGCCACAAGGTGATAATAATTTTTATGTATTTTTTCATTATTGTGATTGTTGGATAACTAAAAATAATTGTTCCGGGCCCCGCGCCACTTTCAGTAACAACTCCTTTGGCTTGTTTTCAGCAATTTTCGTTAGTTGATCGACCGTAGGTGTTAATTGGCTATTAGCACTGATAATGATATCGCCGGGCTCCAGCCCGCCGAGCGCGCCATTGCTGCTATCGTCCACGCCGGTAACTAACACGCCCTGCAAGATAGTGCCATCGGGCTCCAGATCGTTGAATTTCTGCATGCGCATGCCGCCGAGGAAGGGCAGTTCGCGTTGCAATAACACTTTTTTAGGATCGGCTACTTCCGTTTTTATAGATAGAACCTTATGGTCGCGCAATACAGTTAATTGAATCTTAGTTCCTGGACGCACCAATCCGAGCATGTTGTGGAGTTGTGCTGAACTATGAATCCGAATACCATTGACAGATTCAATAATATCCTGCACCTCAATCCTGGCTTTAGCCGCCGGACTTTCAGCAACGACTTTAGTTATCAGCGCTCCTTTGTTGTGTTTTAAATTTAGGGCATCCGCTAATTCCGGGGTAATATTTTGAGCCGTTACGCCGAGCATGCCGCGTTCGACTTTTCCATATTTAATTAATTGTTCAGTTACTCTTTTGACCATATTACTGGGAATGGCAAAGCCGATGCCGATATTTCCCGCAGCCGGAGTGACAATCGCTGTATTAATACCAATTAATTTACCCTCTAAATTGATTAAAGCCCCGCCGGAATTGCCGGGATTAATTGGGGCGTCGGTTTGAATAAAGCTTTGAAAATTATCGATACGCGGTTCCTGGCGATTCAAGGCACTAATGACGCCGGAAGTGACTGTTTGAGTTAAACCAAAGGGACTTCCCACGGCGACGACGAAATCACCCACTTTTAATTGATCTGAATTTCCGATGAGAAGTGCGGTCAGATGGTTAGCGTGAATTTGAATCACAGCCAGATCAAACCCTGCATCTTTCCCGATAACTTTCGCTCGATAGCGGCGCCCATCTTTAAGCGTCACTACCATGATTTTTTGGTCTTTGACGACGTGAGCATTTGTCACGATATAGCCTTTTTGGGTGTTGATAATTACACCTGAGCCTACACCGAGGACTTTTGTTGGTGTTGAGTTTTGATCCGTTTCGGGTTGTAGGGGGTTTGGCGTTTGAGGGATTAGCTTTTCCACGGAAATGTTGACGACGCTCGGCGTAGTCTTATTTAACATCGGCGCAAGGCTGGGCATAGCTTTTCCTTCGACAACGGAGGGTAAGTGAGGATAACTACTTACGGGCAAGAGTAATGGAAGTCCTGCAAAAATACTGCTAAAAATAATTTTGGATAATTTTTTCATTTTTTACTCAATCGTTATAATTAACGGACTTGAACTACCAGCTTTACAAAATAATCTGGTTAAGTTTTGTGCTTTTAAATTCGGAGAAGTATTTTACCATTCTATCAAGTGCTAAACCATCTTCCCTCAAAAATTTAGCCTCCCTTGCTGCTCTTTGTGGGGGGTCAGCCATTAGCTTCTGTTGATCAAGAGGGAAATAGCCAACTGGTGAGTGCTC
>NZ_CAJRAM010000048.1 GCF_907164965.1 Coxiella endosymbiont of Ornithodoros maritimus | reverse complement strand
TTCAGAATTAAAGAGCTTTTATGAGGGGCTCGTTAAAAAAGGGAAAAAGAAAATGGTAGCGTTTGTAGCACTAATACGAAAAATTATTGTTATCGCCAATGCCAGATTAAAAAAATTTGAACAGAAAAAATCGCTAACTGCGGTATCACTGTGAAGCTGTGAATAAGGTGTGTAAAATGACTATTTATTATCCAGTTTTCAAACTTGCTCACAGCAATTCAAACATAGTTGATCCAGCGCACCAAAGGTGCACTGGGACTCCCGCCTGCGCGGAAATGATAAAGCCTAAAATCGAAATTACTGTGAGTTGTGGGTAATGATATAAGCTAGGCGTACTTCTCGGTTAGTTATATAATAGTCCTTCTTTGCCCGTTATCCGCTGGGGAGGTCGAAGGAGACAAGAGAATTTGACGTTTGGGAGAGGTGGCAGAGCGGTTGAATGCGACGGTCTTGAAAACCGTTGAGGGGGGCAACTCCTCCGAGGGTTCAAATCCCTCCCTCTCCGCCAGTCAAAAATCAATATTAGATCCAGACACTCATGACTATTGACAATCCGAGCGGTTTTCTTAAGACCCTACCTACCGGCTCCGGTGTTTACCAGATGCAAGACGCGCAGGGGAAAGTCATCTATGTGGGTAAGGCGCGCAATTTACAAACACGAGTCAGTAGCTACTTTTGTCGCCAACTAGATAGTAAAACCCAATCCATGATGCCTCAGGTGCAGTCTATTCAAACGACGATCACCCGCAATGAGAATGAAGCCCTTCTACTCGAAGCCAGTTTCATCAAACAGTTTCAGCCCCGTTACAATGTATTGCTACGAGATGATAAATCCTATCCTTATCTTTATTTAGCGACCCATCAAAAATTTCCCCGCTTGGATTTTTACCGCGGTGCAAAAAAAGCCCCCGGTCGTTATTTTGGCCCTTACCCCAATGCCGGATCGGTGAGGGAGAATCTCGCTTTGATTCAAAAGCTATTTAAATTGCGTCAATGCAGTGAATCTTTTTTTAAAAACCGCACGCGTCCTTGTTTGCAATATCAAATCAAGCGTTGTACAGCCCCTTGCGTGGGGTACGTCAATGAGCAGGAATATCGACGCCAGGTTGAAGACGCTATCTTATTTTTTGAAGGTAAAAACGATGAAATAATTATGAAATTAACTGATCAAATGGAAGTGGCCTCTGAGAATTTGCTTTTTGAGGAAGCTGTTCATTACCGTGATCAAATTCGCCAATTACGGCGGCTACAAAAACAGCAAATCATTACTGGCAGGAAGGGAAACATTGATATAATTGGCATCGCCGAATCAAATGAAGCCATCGGCTTTTCTATATTATTCATCCGATCCGGGCGAATGATTGGTCATAAACCTTTCTTTCCCAATACACCCTTAGGAACGACGCTCCAAACTGCCTTACTTGAATTTATCCCTCAATATTACTTGAGTCCTTTGCGCAATGGCGATATCCCAGAACGGATCGTAACGACTGAGCTATTGGAGGACCGTTTATGGATACAACGTGCTTTGTCGTCCGGTTTAAACCGAAAACTAGCAATTACTGATCGAAAACGAGCGCCGTATAAGCAATGGCAAGCAATGGCGGCGCTCAATGCGGCTCAAGCTCTTTTACAACACTTGGCTCAGAAAAATACTTTTGCGCTAAAGTTAGAAGCCATACAAAAATCGTTGGCTTTGCCGAATCCAATTGTGCGTATCGAATGTTTCGATATTAGCCACACCTTAGGGGAGGCGACGGTGGCATCTTGCGTTGTTTTTGGGGAAGAGGGGCCCATTAAAAAAGACTATCGACGATTTAATATTGGCGGAGTAACAGCGGGCGATGATTACGGTGCTTTGCGACAGGCGCTGACACGGCGATACGTGCGCTTAAAAGAAGGCGAAGATATTTTGCCTGATATTCTGCTGATTGATGGGGGCATGGGCCAACTTAGGCAAGCAGCCGAAGTGCTTGAAGAATTGCAAGTGAGCGGAGTCATTTTAACGGCAATTGCAAAAGGACCCGGTCGTAAAGCCGGATTGGAGAAGTTGTTCCTTTGGGGGCGGCGAGAAGAAATCCATTTGCCGGCAGATAACGTCGTGTTTCATCTAATTCAACAAATTCGTGATGAAGCCCATCGCTTTGCGATCACGGCGCATCGCAATCGTCGCGCTAAGCGCCGGGTAGAATCCACCTTGCAGGAAATTGAAGGAATTGGCCCTAAACGACGACAAAAATTATTAAAATATTTCGGCGGGTTACAAGAACTTCAGCGAGCTAGCATTGAAGAAATCGCAAGGGTCCCCGGCGTCAGCGAGACCTTAGCCAAAGCAATTTACGATGCCTGCCATCAATATAAGGGCTAATTTTAAAAGAGGATTGTTAGGAGTTGCCTTATATACTTGATTGGCCCAAGGTTCGTAGTTATATATTGAGTTCAAGAATTTTCTGTCTTTAGAGGAAACTTATTTTGCGCTTACAAAGAATCTTTTCATTCTTTTTTTGCTGCCCTTTTATTCGACAATCGTTTTCTATGTTTGCTTCGTACGGCGATACAAGATAAAAAACAAACACAAAATCAGAAAACAATTCAGAGGTTTTCTGAAGAAAGAGCACAAAGGTTCGGTGCTCATTTGTGCAAACCACCTCAGTTACTTTGATGCTTTTGGCATTATTTGGGGTTTGGGTTCGCTATGGGGATATCTTAGGCATTTTCGCCGATTTCCCTGGAGTATTCCCAATGTAAAGTTTGTGTGCGCTAACTTATTCAATCGCTTAATGAGTTATATGAGTAAAATCATCCCTCTTACAACAGAGGGGGAACGATCGAATGCGAAAACAGTATTAAGAAGGGTTACACATTTATTAAAACGAGGAGATTTCGCTATGATCTCGCTGAAGGGACGCGGAGCAAGATAGGGCGATTGAATATGGACGATTGCGGGGGCTGGTCAGATTTTGCAAGCTGTCCCTCAAGCTAAAAGTCTTATTAATTTATTTGCGGGATGAGGAAGACAAAATGCAGCGGTATTTACCCTAGGAAGGTTGTCAGTTTTATATGAAATTAAAATGGTTCGCCCTCCCCAAATCCAAAAGAATCAGCAGAGCCGACAGGAAATTCGTGCGCTTTCAAAGAAGATAATGGAAGAGTTATCTGAAATGGAGAAAGAGTATTTCCAGGAAATTCCTTTTAAGTAAAGCGAGGAGTTTTATTTCCTCGCTTTGTTTTGGGAAAGGAGAAAGTGGCTTAGAAACGGCCGCCTCCACCGCCACCTCGACCACTGCGGCTGTCGCTGCCACCGTCACGTCGACGGTCACGGTCACCTGTATTTTCTCGGGCTATGTTAACTCGGATTTTGCGACCTTGGAGATCAATCCCGTTGGCTTTCGACACAGCTTCTTGCGCCGCGTCCTGCGTGCCGTAGGTGATGAAAGCGAAGCCTTTGGAACGGCCTGTTTCCCGATCCATAATCAACTTGGCTTCCTCAATTTCACCATACTGGCTAAAGAAGGTTTGAAGTTCACTAGCTGTCACGTCATATGACAAGCTTCCCACATAGATTTTATTTTGACTCATCGTCATTTTCCTCAAAAAATAGAAATAGAGATGCTTGGGCAAGAATGTCAGGAACTGTCTCGAAGGGAAGGTCCGGAACGAATCTGTGCTTGGCAACTTTATTCTACGATAAAATATCTAAAAAAGATATCAGAATGCGGCGGGCGGCTGTGAGAATGGTGCTGTGGTTCGCCTTCTCCCAGGGCCATAGAGAGAAATTTTAGGAAATCATGTAGAAATGTGGCTAGGGCTAGTATAATCCTTCGATGCCCGAAATATACTTAGATAACAATGCAACCACCTCAACTGCTCCAGAAGTTGTGGAGTCTCTGTTAACGTTTTTCTCGAAAAGTTATGGGAATCCTTCCAGCCTGCATCGTTTAGGCCTTCAGGCGGAGCGGGCGGTGGATGAGGCGCGACGTGGTTTGAGCGGGTTATTGGTGGTCCACGAAGATGAAATCGTTTTCACATCGGGGGGCACAGAAAGTGCCAATTTGGCGGTTAAAGGAGCGGCTCAAGCGTGCAAACGTAAGGGCAATCATATTATCACTACCACAATAGAACATGATGCGGTATTAGGGAGTGTTAAACAGCTCGAACAAGCCGGTTTTATTGTCGATTTCGCAAAAGTGGATACGCAGGGCAAAGTGTCGCCAGAAAGTGTTGTGGAATTAATAAAGCCCAATACTATTCTGGTCGCGGTTATGCATGTTAACAACGAATTAGGCAGTATCAATCCCATTAATGAGATTGCCGAATCAGTGAAAGCTAAAAACAAGGGTATTATTTTTTTCTCTGATGGTGCGCAGGCCTTTGGCAAGCTTGAGATTGATCTCACTCATATCGATTTATATTCCATCAGCGGCCATAAATTCCACGCCCCCAAGGGAAGTGGTGCTCTCTATGTTAAGAAAAAAACACTATTACAACCTTTAATTTCGGGTGGAGGGCAAGAATTTGACTTGCGTTCGGGTACGCAGAATGTGCCTAATATTGTGGGCTTAGCTAAAGCGGCTCGGCTTGCTTATGGTCATTTAAAAGAAACACGCGAGTATTGGCGGGAGTTAATGGCTGATTTTTTGGAAGGATTAAAAAATATACCAGAAGTAAAGATTAATTCACCTGTGGGTGCGCTAGAAAATACGCTTAACGTCTCATTTAATTCAATTCCTTCTCAAGTAATGATGAATTCGCTTGAAGAAAAGGGCATTTATGTTTCAGCAGGTTCTGCCTGTAGTGGCGCTAAAGGTAAACCGAGCCACGTTTTGAAAGCGATTGGACTTCCGCCCAAACGGATTCGATCCGCTATTCGCTTTAGTTTTTCACGCTATAATACTCATGAAGAGATTCACTATGTGTTAGAAAATATTCAATCAATTATTTATAAGTTAAAAAAATATTACGATAAATGAAAAAAGTCATCCTGATTAAGTACGGCGAAATTGCTTTAAAAGGAAAAAATCGGCGTCTTTTTGAATCTTCCATCATCGAGAATATTCGTCTTGCGATCGGAGAGGGTTTCGCCTCTATTGAACAGCGCCGCGGGCGGCTTTATTTAAAATTAACCACAGATAAAGACATTCCGCACTATAGAGAAGCATTAAAGCACGTTTTCGGCGTTGTTGGGTTTGCATTAGCTTATCGTTTGAATTTGGAAGTTAACTTTGAGGAAATAGAAGAAGTTATTATAAAACACCTTAGAAAATTAGAATCCAATTCATTGAGTTTTCGAGTAGATACCCGTCGAATCGCGAAGTCATTTCCGATGGATTCTATGGAGATTAATAAAAAACTTGGTGCCCTGTTGCTTAAACATTTTCCCAAATGGCGAGTTAATCTTAATAATCCTCAATTAACAATTTTCATTGAGGTACGTGATGAGGGATTATTTATTTACACGACAGAAGATCATGAAGATGGATTGGGCGGCCTGCCTGTTGGCGTTGGAGGTCGCGGTCTTTTATTATTATCAGGTGGAATCGACAGTCCCGTAGCGGGTTGGACGCTGTTGAAGCGTGGGATGATAATCGATGCTATCTATTTTCATAGTTTTCCTTACACGGGAGAGAAGGCCAAAGAAAAAGTTATCGACCTGGCCCGCGTATTAACTCGCTGGAAATTGCGCGCCATTAATTTACATATTCCTTATTTCACTAAAGTTCAAGAGACTGTTAACAAAATGTGTCCTGAATCTACATGGACGATTATTCATCGGCGCTTTATGATTCGAATCGCAGAAAAACTGACAAAGTCCATCTACCATACCTTAATTACCGGTGAGAATTTAGGACAAGTGGCGAGCCAAACTATTCAAAGCATCGCGGTGATCAATCAAGCGACGAATTTACCTATTTTACGACCGTTAATAAGCTTCGATAAAAATGATATCATTAAAATCGCCAAGAAAATTGGAACTTTTCGTATTTCAAAACGTCCTTATGAAGATTGTTGCACTTTGTTTGCCCCAAAAAATCCAGAAACAAAAGCCAAAGAAGAAGCAATTTTAAAAACTGAAGAAAATTTGCCTTTAGATGAACTGATCAATGAAGCTCTAGAAAAAATGAAAACTCTCCGTATTACACCCATCGCGAAGGGTTTTTAAGTACTGTATACGCTATGAAACCGGCCTAATTTTAAAAATCATTTCCGGTGAATAATAATCAATCTCTTTCGTTGACTCAAAGGTAAAATTAATCCAATTAAACTAAATAAAACAGCCGGCGAAGCCAGCGGCAATGTTGATGAGATATTTTTATTAATAACGACCATATCTAAAATAGCAGAAAATAAAAGCCGAAAAGAGCCGCTTAAAGCGGCGGCCCCGCCGGCTGTACCTCTGAAAGCAGATTGCCTATAAAAAAAGAAATCCCCATAAGAGCAAAATAATAACCATAGTTCAGTTCAGAAATACGTAATAATTGAATAATGATATAAGGTGATATTAAGCAGAAAATAAAGTGATAACTTAATCCGATTTGATACATTTTTTTCTAGGCAAAGATTCAGGCAGCGAAAAGAAAAGACTCAAAAAGGCCCATAAAGAAATTAGTAATAAAATTAAAAAAGTTGATTGCCAACCTAAATGAACATCGAGATAACTCCCGACAAAATGAGCAAACATCGGAGAGAAGGCAATGATGCCATTTAAATAGCTGTAAGTTTTTCCGCTTTTTCGCCATGGTAGCAGCCCCGCGCAATAGCAAAGCCGCAAACCATCATCTCCACCGCTCCGATGGCTTGAATAATCCGATAAACGATTAATTCTGGCAAGGAATGGGCAGTGGCGCACAGTATCGAACCGATGCTAAAAATAACTATTAAAAAAAAGCTGATGCGTCGTCGTCCATACTGATCGGAAAGGGACCCAATGACGAGCCGAATAAATCCCGCAAGTAAACATAAAGAGGCTCAAAGTAAGCTGCATTTGGCCGGCGGACACATGAAAAAGCGTCGCCATATGCGACACCGCCGGCACGTACGCATCCATAGCTAACACCAGCGCATAGCTAGTTTACGGATGCAAGGAATGAAGATGCCTTTCCCTCAGTAGAAAAAGCTGAATTTTGCCTTGATGGCGTTGGTCTATCAAGGGTCTTCTTGGTTAATTAAAGTCGGAGCTTGAAATCAGATTTCAATGAGATATCCTTAAGATCTCAACTAGGCCTTGGAAGTAAACCCATAGGAGCTATTTCAGAATCAATTCTATTAATGCCTTTTTCCGCTAGCGGCGATAATTTTGCTTGATCACCCTCTTTAATAGCAAGGCTACCATTTTTAGTTGCTGCTGTATAAAATGTTTTAGCTCTATCTAAAAATTTATATTTCGCATCTTGCTCCTTTACTGTTAAAGCAATGTTATATAGCGCGTGACCACAATTGTATACGCAATGATAATAATGACTGCTATCCTTGTTACAAATTGATTTAACTTTTTTAGTATTTCGGTTAAGGATGAAAGAATATTATTAATTTCTATTACTTTCTTAGCGCTTGCTCCCTCATTTTAAAGGGCGTGGTTGAATTTTAACTGCCTAATGTCTAAATCTACTGTTATTTTTTTCAAAAAATAACATAATTAATTCGACGCTTTTCTCATTAAAGGGAGCCTGCTGATAGGTCCAGAGTGCATTTTTAAATTCATTTTTGAAAAGATAATATTTACAAAGATTGGCATATTTTTCAGGATTTAGTTTTGCTCTTAAATAATAGGAGGCGCGTTCGCCGTGTTTATAACTTTGTCGGACTGCGCTTGAAAGATAAGAGGAGGTGGTCGTTGTTGCGCTAGTGAGAGGTTGTAGAGGTAACCACTGGGCAAATTCAGCTACCGTTTTGATGAAAAGTAAATCAAACGCGCTCCCAAACATTCCCATGCCTTCCGTCATTTTCTCATCAAGACCAACGGCTGTAAGAGCTAACTGTCGGTAATAGAGAAGGGATATAAAAATACCACTTTTTATTAGCTCCAATTGTACATCCTGTGAAACAGGTCGATTTGATAAAGCAAGAGGCGAGTTAGAGAGGTATTTTTTAAGGCCACTGGTTATAATTGACGTTGAAAAAAATGAAAAAAATTTTTTCTGTAGCAAAGCGCGACTATCAATGCCCGTCAGGTACTGAGTTAGATCAATTCCAAAATTTTTTATTTGATGAATGATCATTAAAAAGTAAATTGAATGACAGAGTCGAGTGAGCGCTTCGGATTGTAGATGAACCACTTGAAGAGTTTCTTGTTGCGTAAGGCTCTCATTAAGAATTTGTTGAACAATAGTTTGTTAATGTAATGGGTTTCCAAATAATATTGAGTCTTGCCCCTCAAACCTTGACTGTTGCTCCTCAATTAACTCTCCTAACCTTTCACCTTGTTGGAAAGAAGTCTGTTGAAGGCCTATGGTTTTCAATAATGCGTTAAAGTTTGAGGATCTCGTGAGGGATATCCTTAATGTAATTAAAATAATTAATTAGAGGTTGTTACAAGTTTATTAAAGAAATTTTAAAATCTCAAAGATTATTTTTTCATTTAAGATTTACTTAAGTAAATAGGAAAAAAGGCTGAAGAGAGTTGCTCTCACAAGCGGTAAGGACTAAAAACTTAAAACCCGTCATTCCTCCGCCAGGGGGCCCAGCGCACACGTGCGCAGCGCGCCGAAGGCGTGCCTAGACTTCCCGCCTGCCTGGGGTGAGTGAAGAAGGCTAAAATCGATAGGTGGAGTTTTTGTAAGCTTTTAAAGCCAATTACTTTGCTTTGTGATGATTCACGATAGAGAAAGGGTAGTCCACCCCGAGGTTAATTTTAGGGACTTCCAAATGTTATCCGGCATATCAGCCGGCTAATGGATGTATTTGGAGGGCACATTTGCTAATTCAGGAATCCATCTTTTGATGTATGTCCCGTTTGGATCAAATTTTTTGCTTTGTAAGATAGGGTTAAAAATTCGAAAATAAGGGGCAACGTTTGGCTCACAGTCAATTTTTATTTTTTTCCATTTAAAGTTATCAAATTGGTTTCTAAAATTGGATTTGACCATTTGAGGCAAATGCCATGATACAAATGCCATGATAAATAATAAGCAAACTTTCGCCAGATTAATTGCTGCAAGAAAACGCCCGTTGCTTCTTGTAAATTTCTATCCTGAGTGGCTGCTTGGCTAATTGCACTCCAGACTTGTCAGATACTGATTTCGCCGAAATACAGATAGGGGAAAAGATGGGACGTGGAGGAAATATCAGGGCGGTCACGGTGAGTGGGATAATTCTTAAGATTTTCTTTGGTGAATTTTTTTGAGAACAATCTGTGCGTTTTTTTCACCGGGGTTCCATTGGTCGAATCTCTGGCTCCAGTCGGGATGTTTAGGTAATAAATTCCAGGTTTCTAAGTTGTCTGATTTAATAGCTATATGTTGAGAAAACTTTTTAGGCGCAGCGAGTGTTTTTCTGGACTGTAATTAAGCCTTAATATGCTTCCAGAAAGGTATAAATATTTTATAATAAACACCTAATTTATTTTTAATTTTTTACGCTTCAGTGAGTAAAGTTGAATGATAAATCTCAACAGAAAGAGGAGGGGGACGATTTTCTAAATAAGTATCTATTTCCCTATAAGGAGGTTTATGACCTCTATTCCAATAGATTTTTTTCACTTTATACTTTTTTCACTTTATACTTCTTGTTAAGTTCTAATAATATTCTTTTAGTATCTCCCTTTTTTTAGAATTAAGGTACCAGATCGAATGAAAAAAAGTTTCATTTGCTTGACGGAGAAGAAAAACAAACTGGTAGAAATTACCGTACTTATAATGTTGTAACTAACTTAGTCCATATTGGCGCAAAACCTCAAAAGGAAGCATCCCCTATCTCACAAATCCCATTTGCTCAATCCCGAGTATTTGTCCCAGTCGATATTTTATTGTGGGCGTTGATGGCATGGTTCGAATTTGGGTATGCTTTTTTTAGCAAAGCCACTTCGGATGAATGTTTAAATGCTCCACTTTAGCGGTACCTTTATCTTCATCTAAGCAGAAGGCAGGGGGGAACTTATTTCCGACGATTTGGGAAAAGCGATTGTGCTACTTTCGTTTACGGGTGCAGGTCTTACCGTTTTGGCGGGTTCTAAATATGAAAGAGGCGCGGGAACAATCTATGCTCGCCGTAATGAATGCTCGTTCCCAATTTAGCGGGGGTCCTGCCAACTCTTTTCGGCGCGAATTTATTCTTATTTTTGATATCGTATATCGTTGGTTCCCTCGCTCCGTGGACAGGGTATCAAATGAACGGAGGCGATGGGTTGCCGATTTCTGTCCAATTAGCGAGGTGGACGATATTTTTTGGCTAAATAACTACTTATTACCTAGCAACAACGGCTCCTCGTTTTAAAAAAGCTTCTGAAGTGTTAACGTAATTATTTCATCTGTCTCCTGAGGAGAAGGCAAAAATAAGGAGCAATTTACGGAGTCGAAAGGGAATCTTTTTTTATGATTCGTACGTTTGTTAATTGTTTAAATGGAAGATGGAGCTTTTATGGGTTGGCAGGATTAATAGGCTTCTATGTATTTGGGTTCGGACCGATCCCCACGACGACGGTATTTTTCAGCGTAGCGCCAGTTTCTAGTGTTTATAATACCTTTATGACTCAAGATTTGAATGATTACGATGAAACTTTTTCACAAAAGCGGGCCACAAAAGAAAGTCCAATCCAAAGCCTGGGAGGGAAAATTCTTGTGTATGGCTCCTTTTATCTGGTTCTAGGGGCGGGTATTTATTTCGCGCACGATGATCTCTACGCCTGTTTTATATACGGGTGAAATTAAAGATCCCCAAGATAATTACAATGCTATTATTTGTCGTGCTGGGTCCAATTTTGGGCGGGTTTGCTGCGAAGCAATATTGCCGTTTACATGGGCGGCTTCGGTAAAAACGCCCTGGATAGTGTGGTTTTGAGCTTTAAAACATGGTTTGGCTTTGCTTTGCTAAAAGGGTAGGAGGATCAGGATGAAGTCTTACTGCCATTTACTTATCAAAACGAGGGTAAAGGTATTGCCAATAAAAGACACTAATATGAAGCCGATATTGGAATTATCGGCTTTGGCGAAACTGTAGAGAAGGCTTTTATTAACGCTGCTGAAGCTTTCTTTGCGATTATGCTTGAGGACTTATCGCGAGTGAAGTAAGAAGTTTCCGTCGCTATTGAATTTGAAGAAAGCGATATTGAACTCGCTTTAGTGACTTAGCTTATTTATTGGTAGCCCAAGCGCGCTTCTATAATTTAGTGTTTGCTGATTTTGAATTGACATGGGGATCGGTGGATAGAGAAAGGAAAAGGAGAAACGTGGACGGATAAAATCGTGGGGGGCGGAAGTGAAAGGAGCGGCATTAAGCATGCTATCGTTGAAGCAAGAAAAAGGCCAATGGCAAGCGAGCTGTGTGGTGGATGTGTAGACGATAATATCCATCGATGGATATTGTTGAATTAAAGAAAGTTAATAACTATTGCTGGACACTGCGAGCGTCTGCGGGTGTATCTTTGCCTATTCAATTATACAGGAGCGAGTCCTTAATCCGAGAAATGGACGATAAAGTCCTTGAACAAATTAGCAATGTGGTTCAGTTACCTGGCCTAGTGAACGCGGCGATGGCCATGCCAGACGCGCATTGGGGTTTCGATATTTCCTATGGCATCCATTGTTTACGTACCAATCTGGTTTGGGATGAGCTTAAAGGGTTTCGTGAGGCAGTGGCTGAGAAGAACTCTACCATCGCGGATTCCCCGCTGGCGTCGCGGCGTGGGGGGCTTATAAAGAGCTGACGTCTTCTCAGTTAGACGTGTAGGTATTGGTGTGGGTGGTGCTGGTTGGTCCATTAAGCGGGGTTTTGGAACTCGCGAGGATTTATCCTTTGTTGAAGAAAATGCCCAAGTGAAGGGAGTCATACCCGACAATGTTTCTGAACTTGCTAAAAAACACCAACCCATGAAATGGGTACTTTGGGTTCGGGGAATCATTAGAAGCCAGCCGTTTAGGTGTTACGCTTCCGGATCGTGAGTTGGCCTGCATTCCGATTAATTCGCCTGAAGGTCAACGATACCTTGGCAGAATGAATGCCGGCATCAACTGTGCCTTGGCGAATCGCCAATTCTTAACGCACTTAATCCGTGAAGCCTTTGGGGAAATAATTCCGAGTGTTTTTATCGAAACCTTGTACGATGTTTCTCATAACACTTGTAAGCAAGAAGAACACCTCATTAATGGCCAAAAACGTGGGCTTTATATTCACCGTAAAGGCGCTATTAGCGCTTTTGGGGTAGGGAATCCTAATTTGTGCCAACGCCTTATCGAACGGTTGGCCAGTCAGTGATTATCGGTGGGAGCATGGGGACAGGCTCCTATCTACTGGCGGGGAATCCCGAAACAGAAGAAAACCACGCTTTCGCATCAGCCAGCCACGGCGCCGGTCGATCGATGAGTCGTCATTAAGCATCTAAAAAATGGGGCGGGCGACAACTAGTGGATGATTTAGCAAGTGAGGGAATTATAATTAGCAGCCGCACAATGCGTGGGTTGCCGAAGAGACACCGGACGCTTATAAAGACGTTGATGAAGTTGTAGGATCAACTGAAAAAGCAGGGCTTGTGCGCCGTGTTGTATTTTTAAAGCCAAAGATTTGTGTGAAGGGTTAGTAGAATTTTGAAATATCAGGAGTGAAAAGAGCTCAGTGGAAAAAGGAAGTTGGGATGATGTATCAAAAAACATTAATTTTCCATACCAAGGCTCGAGGAACTATCGATATCACTGATAAAGTTATTGATATACTTCTAAGTTCGGAATGTAAAAAGGGTTTGTGCCACGTTTTTATTCAATATACAAGCGCCTCTTTGATTGTCTGTGAAAATGCTGATCGGACAGTACGAAAAGATTTAGAACAGTTCATGGGACGTTTTATCCAGGAGGGCGATAAGTTTTTTCAACACAAAGTTGAAGGGCCTGACGATATGCGGGCTCATTTGCGAACGATTTTAACGTAAACGAGCTTAACGCTTCCAATTGAAAATAATGAATTGGCTTTAGGAACATGGTAAAGGATCTATCTTTGGGAACACCGTCTAGGGGCTCATTTTCGTCGCTGAATTATGGTTACGGTCATGGGTAGCTAAAAGGGGTTGGAAGGAATTAATTACGGCTAATGTTGTCGTCGTGGCTTACTTCACTGCTTTTTTTATCAAGTGGAAAATAAACCACAATGCAGCTAAGCTAATTAAGACATAAATGGTCCGCAACAATGCTGTTACTTGCCCAAAAATACCACCAAGCATGTTGTAGTCGAATACGCCCATGAATCCTATGTTTAATCCTCCGATGATGAGCAGGATTACAGCGATCCAACCAACGACACTTAAATTTCTCATGGCTCGCCTACTACCTGATGCTTGTTAATTCCTTCTTTTTACGTTCCTCTTTTAAGTATAGGCAAACAACGAAGTTCTCTTACTTATTAATTTTAAATAAAAAATACCCCCATATGGGGGTATTAATAGGGAAGAAAAGGGTATTTATTCTTGCTCTTCTACTTCTATTTTTTTCGTTCTGGGCGGCTGAGCTTTCGGGATGGTGATTTCTAATACACCGCGTTTGCTTTTTGCTTTAATGTTTTCAGCATTGGCGGATTCAGGTAGGGTAAATTGCCGTAAAAATGCGCCTTTAGTACGCTCAACGCGTAAGTAACTTTGACTTTTTTCTTTTGCTTCCGTTTCTCTTTCCCCTTTAATCGTCAAGATATTATTTTCCATAGACACCTGAATTTTTTTAGGATCAACACCTGGTATATCTGCACAGATGAGGTAATTTTGGCCTTCATCCTTAATATCAATATGAGGAGACCATTCACTCGAAAAAGCATCCCAAAATTCGCCACCCGTCGCCCATCCAAAGGGCTCAAATAAACGGTTAATGTCTTGTTGGAGGTGGTTTAACATACTGTGAGGGTATTTTTGTACTGCTTTTGTCATTTTCGCTCTCCTTTCAGAAGGGTTAGTGTCATTATTTATTTATGGGGTATGGGAGGAAATATTTCAAGGCGGATTTTGTTGCTAATGATCCTATTTTGAGGATACCACCTAAGGAATTAAATGACCGGCTCTTTTTTAAGGGGTGGTTCAACAGACAGATGTATGTCTAATTTTTTCAAAGCCTACTAGGTTGCGCCGTCATGTCGGGATTGTACATAGGTTATTATTTCATTAAAATCCTCGGGATTATGATTGAAAACTTTCCTCCCGAACTTACTGTGGAGACGGTTCCCAAAAAAGGAGCACCAAGTTTTTCGGTGAAAAGGTTTGCTAAAAGAGCTTATTAGAAGTGAATTACATTCTTTGAAAATTTCTGCAAGATCATTATTTCTTACGATCTTATTATTTAAAAAATATCTGAGTACTGAGTCTACAGTTCTTTTGAAAAGATTTTCCTTAATCAAATAGAAGGCAGGAGGACTTAATGTGCTTAAAAATTGACCGCCTTGCGTTTTATTTTTACTGTAAGAGTTGATAAATAATAATATTGGCAGAGGAAATGCGAAATTTTTTTCATTAAGCTTGATAAAGGCAGGGCAAAAATCTTTATTGTTATCGAAGTCAAAATGCTCAAATGTGCAGTTAAGGCCAATAGGCTGTTCCTTCCAGTAGCCTGATGCGAGTAAAATTAATTTCGTAAGAGGTGGATCTAATTCTCCCAATCCCTTGCTATTATATTTTTTTCCTTCTTCAATGCAGCCCATGAGGAGGGAGATTTTGTTTAAAGTCGTAAAAAAGCGTAATACCTCATCCGTGGCAGGTCTCTTCCAATAATACTTACCCTGTATTTTAACCAGGAATTTTCTAATAAGAGGGCCAACAACTGATGGATAAGAGGTGGGAATGGGTGTATGTTTAAATAAATCGGAGACATCGTAGGTTCCTTTCCTAAATGGGTTTAATTTTCTCTTGTGAAAGATAGTAGAATGTGTCACGCTCAATAATTATGCGATCGTAGGAACGAGAATGAATAAGTCAGTGTGAATGCCTACTTTTCCTTCTGAAATTTCTGGCCGTATATAAATAAACGTTCCCTTTGCTATTCTATCCTTTGGTGGGTCTCCATTTTCTATATCTGAAACTCCTAAGTCAATAATAGAAGAATCAAAAGAAGGAATCCGCTCTTCTTTGATTTTTTTGTTTTTATATTTATCCGAATATTATATGGTTTTAAATCATAATGGACAGTGGGTTTTCCTATAGAACCTGTAGAAAGGGTATAATGGCGAAAGAGATTCAGTTGTTGCACGATATAAAAAATAAGTTCGATTCTTTGTTCAAAGGTTAATTGAAGTTTCTTTCCGGCTAATTTTGTTAATAATATTTCAAGCGATTCGCCGGGAATAAATCCTAGAAAAAGATACAATTTATTTATTTTTTAGGTGTATTGCCATCCGCCGATCTGATAATATCTGGAAAATATTTTAGCTTCTTCTATAATCCCCTCCATTGTATTATTTTTTTCTTAAGGTCAAAACTCTTTACAGCCTAGGAGAGGGTCTTTTTATTGATTTTGCCTTCCTTATCTATAGAATAAGCTCGGTATACAGACTCAAAATTACCTTCCCCTAAATAACCTCTATAATCATCTCTATCTATGGTACAGAAAAAAGAATTCTCGCGATTTTTTGCTCGGATGATCTGCCGACTCTTACGTTCTATCCACATTTCTTCTACTTTCGTATTCTACAGCTCTTTTATTACCGAAGAAAAATTAGGCGTGCTCATTCATAAAATGCTTCGGATGGAACAAAGCTAGCTTAATGACGCCACCTTAAGCTTAAGAAATTATTAAAAAGTAACTAATTAATTTTTAACGGAAAGTTGGCGCGCCCGGAGGGATTCGAACCCCCGGCCAACCGGTTCGAAGCCGGTTACTCTATCCAACTGAGCTACGGGCGCTCCTGAAGTGACTGGCATATTATCACAGGCCTCAAATGAAATCATTATTTTAATATTCTCTTAATTGCTTAATCCAATAATTAATTTGCTTTTAAGTTATAAATCAAAATTTAATCGAATTATATTGACGGTTTGATTTAGCAGCTGTTAGTGTGGGCGAACCAAAAATAAGAGTGAGGTTTCTTTATGGGTCTCCACCAACAATACAATCACACGGACAAAATCATACATATCAATATAACGGTCGAAGAGAGAGTGACCCCACCACTCTGAGAATAAATGAAGCCACCGACTTAACAGATAATAAACTACAAAATTACAATGGAATTATCGTTCATGCTGATGACAAGGACTTTCATCTTACTGTAATAGAGAATAATCCTGACAGGGGTCCCAATATTTGTGATTGGGGATCAAAAAAACGTTGGTGAGGCGATTATTTCTGGTTTTATCAACATGATATTTACGTATGTGTTTTTTGATTATGTCCTTGGTAAACGGTTGCGAGTAATCAGCGTTGATAAAAACTATATCGAGGAGGTTAGTCTTTGTGTGGGCGTAATACCCGTTATTAGTGGGATAACGTTAGCTTCTGAAGGAGCTGGGAAGCTTTGGGAGAACCCTCTCTTCCAAGGTATTTTGTATTTTAGCCGTGGTTGGGTTAATAGTTTCATGGCTTACATGTGGATTTGGTTTAAGCGATTTATGTCCGCGATTTAATGAAAAGTTCATTTCGCCTTGTCGGAAAGTTCGTTATAATAAAGAAGATTTTTATTTGCACCTAATTTTACAGGAAAATAAAGGCACATCCGCATTTTTTCTTGAAGGTCGATGCGATGGATCCAAAGAATAAAATGTTGAGTAAACGTTCTTTTGATAACTTATTTACTCAGTTACAAACACCTGAGGAAAAAACAGATTACCTCCTCGAGTCATGGTTTAATTTTATCGCTGCTAAATTTCTTTTTTAGGTGCTGGAGGCGCACCTGGTGGTTGTGGAAGGACTTGTCAAAAAAAGGATGGAATCATGTGCATAACGGAGTAGGAGATCTTCCTATATTCGCAGATTTAACGGCTATAATTAATATTGTTTTTTACACTGTTTCCGTCTTAGATTCTATTGATATCACACTGAGACTTTTTCTTTCAATGAGCTTTGCTGTCTATAATCCACAAAGTCATTGGTTTAAAAATGCAGTTCGTGTTTTGTTAGCAGGGCAATTTATATCAGTATTTTTAGTTTGGCTATTGCGTCGGTTGTGGACATGGGCGCTTTAGCGTCTTCCGTTCACGCGAATGATATTTTTGTTAAATTTATAAAACCTGTGTTTGGAAATTATGCGAATTTTATGCAAGGTTTGTTAATTATCGAGCCATAACGAGATTCTTAGTAATTTTTCTGCCACGGTTTGAAAGGTATAATAATTTTATGGATTGGCTTTTGAAATTTATTGGCACTAAAGAAACAGAGGAAACCTCACAGCCGTTTACTGGTGATGTAGGGGTACAAAAAACTCAGGTTTTAGAAATGCTCGAAAAGATTAACAAATAGGATAAAGAATATATTGTAAATATCACTGAAGAAAAATTTGCAAATGCAAAACTGCCCTATTTAGGAATAAAATTTTTTGGTTTTTCTTTAAAGGAAAAATCGGAAAAGCCGCTTCAGCCAATTGCATCAGAAGAAGTAACTGGTTCCTTTGAGGAAGAAACTAAAAGGGGTTGTTGTGCAGGAAACGGTGATAACGTTGTCCCTACTCGTCCTCGTCTCTCGACTTCTCTTTGAAAGACCGAAAACTTGTAGCGACTCCAAGTCATTGACGTCACCCATTCAATAAGGTATCTATATTAGCCCGACGGGCATTGAACTTGCGTAAATAGAAAGGGGCGTTATGGACGATCACGATCATAGCGAAGAAAGTGGCGCGCTTTTGCAAAAGATGGTACTTATCTATCATCATCACCTGACAGGCCTCGCCCTGAAATGATAGCATGGATCATTTTTTTACGGGCGTTGCTTATTATTGTTTTACTTACTTGCTGCGAGTGTATCTTAGCGTCATGGAATATGAATTACGCAGTTACTTTAACATCACTGCCAGTGGTTTCGGATTGCTCACTTCTTTTTATTATTTTGCTTATACGCCACTCCAGTTGCCTGTGGGAGTGATGGTGGATCGCATTGGGCCACGGCGATCCTTAATAATTGCTTCAATAATCGGTACCCCTGGCGTTTTCATTTTTGCTTCTTTTAAAGAGTTTGACTTCGCATTAATGGGTCGTTTATGGTGGAGTTTGGTTCCGCCTTTGCTTATGTAACGACGCTAAAGTTAGCGGCTACTTCGCTTCCTCGTAAATATTTTGGCACGGCCACTGGCGTTGTGACAGGATGCGGAATGGTGGCGGAGATTTTGACTGATATTTATTTAACTCATAGTGTGAAAATTAATGGTTTTCATTTTGTGATGTATTTCCCATTGTTTATGGGAATAGATTTAATTGTAGCGATATTATTAATTATTCGTGATAAACCCAAAGAAGAAGCAACCACGGAAATGGCGGCCATTAGTTATCGCCAATTGGGCGATTACCTCTTGGGAATTATAAAGAATCGACAAATGTGGTTTATCGGTATTGTGGGTTCCCTATTATATTTGCCTTCGTCGGTATTTTTAGATGTTTGGGCGATCCCTTACCTGCATTATGTACACCATTTGTCTCCAGAACAAGCGTCGTGGGGCGTGTCAATTGTGTTATTCGGTTGGATAATGTCAAGTTTTGGCAGTGGGGTGTTATCTAATATTTTGGGAACTCGGAAAATACCCTTGTTGATCGCTTCTTTTTTAGCAGCCATCGTGGCCAGTCTAATTTTATATTTGAATGGCTTGCCTATTTATGTGTTACATCCGTTATTATTTCTTTTTGGTATTTGTTGTGGTCCGCATCCATTATGTTTCACTTTAAGTAAAGAAAATAATCCTCATAAGATTTCAGGAACGGCTATTGCTTTTGCGAATTTCGTTATTATGATGGGCGGATTTATACTCCGCATAATCAGATTGGCATTAAGCATTATGCCAATCGGATTATCAATTGCAGGGATCGTCACTTTATTTATCAAGTAAACTTATCAAAAGAGATAAAAACTTCAGTAGTGAGCCTGTGTTATAGCAATTCTAATTTGGAGTTTGTCATTTCCCCGCTGCGCACCTAGGCGTCAACTTAAGCATAAACCCCTAATGGCTGTAAAGTTGATGCTTCTCTTTCATTCACCTTGTTCCTTTCAAAGCTTCTTAACACAAGGGGCCTCTATCATTACCCACCCGTGGTGAAGCGTGAAAAACTTAAAAACCCGTCGTCCTCCCGCGGGGGCATCTGCTGTATTAATTGAAGCATACAAAACCTTCACGGCCGAGTCGGGAGAATTCCGGCTAAAAGGCTAAGAAAAACACCGATGGTGCTTTTCTTAGCCTTTTAGCCAGGACTCCCGTGGCTTCGGCCGTGAAAGCCTTCGATTCTTTGTCTGTCGGTAGGCAGCCTACGCACGGAAACGACGAACTCTAAAATAAATAGATATTACTTTTTATGTTTTGCTTTAGTTAATAAATTCTTCGCCATTTTAGCTCTTGGATTGAGTTCGAGTGCTTTTTTAAAATAATTAACTGCTGATTTATAGTGTTTTGCATAAAAATGACATAACCCGATGTTGTAGATTGATTCAAATCTCGGCCCAAAATGCTTTTCTGATTCTAAGTAATAATGAATTGCCTTTTGATACTCATCGAGCTCGTAATACAACATACCAATGGCAAAGAAAATATCATCGCATCCTGGAACATAATAGAAATTATCAGCAATAAGGGATAGATTTTTTTTAAGGTAATGGATCATTTGTTCGTCTGCTTTATTCAACCGTTTCATTAACTCATCATGAATTTGGTAAAATAGGAGCGGATCCCACTGAGAGAAACATAAAAAAGATAACAACATTTCAAAAGAAGCTTTAGTTGCTATTTTTAAAAAATTTTCATAAAAATTAAAATAGTCTGAAGGACTAAAACCTTCGATACTATCGATTAAAAAATTTTGCGTTTCGGGTAGTTTTTCAAATTGGAAGCCGGCGGCGCAGACAACGCTAGCCAAACCTTTTCGTGGGGTCTGAATAAAAGCTTCTCCGTTCTCGCGTTTAAAATATTCTCCAATAGCATGATAATTAACCATTAGCGAAAAACTACCGTGGAAATCTAATTCGGGGTAGTCTAATTCATTAAGTTCGTCAATAGTGTTGAACCCTTTGTCGGAGGAGACTAACAGTAATTTGCCGCAACTAATTTGAATTAAATTTTGCAAGCATTTAAGTGCTCCTGAAGGAAAAAGTAATTGCGTGTTTCTTAACTGTTCTTTGTATTGATTAAGGATGTCGTCAAAAATTTTATTTGAATAATAATCATAGCGGATGGACCGTTCTGTAAATTTAATTTGTATTTTTTTCCAATTGATCTTAGCATTACTGAAAGAAGTTTTTTGTTTTGATTTTAGCGTGACTAACGATTCTTTGATTTTTTTATTTTTAATAGTAAATACGTCAGCTTTGATGCTATCAAAAATATAATTAGCGAAAACAATTAGTGGGTTGCTTAGCGAATTTGGCCGCAACTCTGTGCCGCTTTCAATCAGCGTTATGGATTGATCGTTTTCTAAATCATAGACCGCGAAATCCAATTGTTTTTTTTCAAGAAAAGGAAGAAGTATTTTTTGATTTTGCCAAAAGCTTACATTATTTTCAGTAAAATCACTCATTACATACTTGATATTAAGATGTGATAAATTCAATTGAGCTTGAATGGAACTTAGTTGCTTTAATACAAAAAAGCTAAATTGCCCACTCCCCGCTCCCAATTCTAAAATGTAAAAGGTTTTGTATCTTGATTCAGGATGTTGATTAATCCAATCCTGAATAAATCGGATGACTAATTTAGCGTAACAATTGGCAATAAAAGGATTACTCGTAATATAGAAAGGTACGTCGCTCGCCCAAGCTTCAGCCCCTTTTTGATCGTAAAAAGCTCGCTGTCCTGTCCAAAGTTGGGATTGTGATAATCGTTTTTGTTTTTCGATGTAAGTGGTTTGATTCATGATTAACCTTTTTATTTTTTAACTTCTTCCTAACCTTTTCCACAAGTGGAAGAGGGAGATTAATTTGCAGATTTTCGCCATTTTACTATAGCATTGAATCTTTTAGTTAAAAAATAAGGAACTGTCTGAGAGGGTATCTGTTGGCAATAAATTTTTCAATAGGAGCCATATTTTTTATGGCAACGATTCTCGTCGTGTAGCGAACGATGTGTGAGTAAAATAGTTAAATAAGTTAATTAAAATAAGGCAAAAATGTGCAAATAATGCAGATACTGTCCAGAAAAAAGCAGTGCCTATTTCAGGGAGCTGATGAAAATGCCGAGAAATTCCTTAGCAGCCAGAAGCCAGTAGAACCGTTTGCTTTTCCTCACCCTGTGCTTAAAATACCGCCAAAATGATCGTAAATAATAGTTGAGAGAAAGCATCGAAATTGATAAGTACAAATATAAAATAGTGTCAACGTAATATCAAAGCATAAAATCCCATTCGCTTTGTAGATAGGAACGTTCCCTTTTGGTGTGATAGGGCCCTCGAAACGTTTCCCCGCGACTATTCGTATGAGTAATAATTGAGTGATCATAAAGATACTAATAACGAACCAAGCTTCTCGGGTGCCAAAAAAAGACAGGACCCCAGATCTGATAAAGAGTGGTAAAGAGAACCTTTCTGCGTGAAAAGAACAACAGCTAGCGCTGTTAAGGAACCATTTAAAGCGACGTTCGTGTATCACATAATAATAGTGGCCGGCGGGCAGATGGTAATGAAGAAAAGTGGAAACAAAGAATAACTCAATAATCGAAAGGAACATCAAATGGTTATGAAACGAATTCCTTTAAGCAAACTCCTCCTTTCTTCATTATTCTTCTTACTTTAACATTTACCGGTTGCGCTTTCATTCATCACGGACCTCAACGCAACATGTCTAGCGCGATTTCAAAATACCACGGCTATGCTTTTAAAAATTTGGGGCCTTATTTTAAACGGACTGGGGTGAGTTATCCGCCGAAAGATATTTCACTGCTCGTATTCAAAAATTCCCATCGAGTCCAGCTATGGGCGAAAGATTGAGGCCTTTGGCGTTACATTCGTTCTTCCCCTATCTTAGCTTCAAGCGGCGGACCGGGACCTAAACTGCATGATGGGGATATCATCAAGTTCCTGAGGGTGTTTATAAAATTGCCGGCTTCAATCCGGCGAGCCGATTCGATTTATCACTAATGCTTAATTATCCCAATTCCGCTGATCGCTATTATGCAAGGTTGGATCACCGCCATGATTTGGGTGACGATATCTTTATCCATGGTAGCGATGCGTCGATCGGATGTATACCCATTGGGAATAAAGCCATTGAACAATTGTTCGTATTGGCTTATTTGGTAGGAGAGCGCTATATCAAAGTCATTATCGCTCCCGATGACTTGCGTTAGCATGCGCCAATCTATGGAGCTGTACATCCTCGCTGGTTGCCGCAGCTATACGCGCAGATTAGACAGGCACTTCAGCCTTATGGCTAAAAGGTCTTTTTTCTAAGAGGGGTGATGAGTCGTAGGTTGGGGGTGATGCGGGTTGAGCGATTGTGCAAGACGAGTTAATGCAGTTTTGCTGATTCCTTCTGCGATGGCTTTTACAAATAACGAACCGACTAAAAAACCGTTAGCGTATTGCAATGCTTGGGCGGCCATTTTTCGATTAGCGATGCCGAAACCAGTAACAATGGCTAGGCTAGTCGTTGATTTTATCTGATTCATTGTAGCGGGAAAATTTTCAGGGAGGGTGGCTCGAGCGCCAGTTATTCCAGGTCCGCAAACGTAATACAACATCCCTTCTCTATACTCATTAATTTTTTTAAACGCTTTCGTGTTCTGGAGGGTGAGATTAATAAAATTGAGGTAATTTTTGCGGCTTTGCAAGCAGTGAGATGTGGGGCTGCTTCTTCTACAGGTAAATCAACTACTAAACAACCGTCCACACCAGCCGATTTCATCTGCTGATAGATCTTATCGCCGGCCGCTAAAAGGGGATAAAATAATGGGAATTTCACTGTGTTGTCTCACTGTGTTGTCTAAACGACGTTATTAATGTTAATACGCCGCGCAAAGTAGTGCCTTGAGCTAGCGCACGGATGCTGGCTTCTTGAATCACCGGCCGGTCAGCAATAGGGTCAGAAAATGGGAGGCCAACTTCTAAAATATTAACACCGCCTTTTGCTAAAGCCAATAGACTTTCTAATGAACGCTCCAGGCTACCGTCGCCGGCTGTTAAATAAGCGACATAAGCAGGAACCTTTTTAAATTGTTGTTCAGTGCGGTTCATTATTTTTATTCTTGTGTTATAAATTATAATCCTTCAGTGCAGGAATATCTTTGCCGCCTCGTCTTGATAAATTGACGATGACAATGGCCTTTCGTAAAAATTTTTTCTTTCCTTCCTTTAATAAATAAGCTATCGAGTGAAATGATTCCAGTGCTGGAATAATGCCCTCAGTTTTTGCTAATAGATAGTTTGAATGCGGTTAATGCCTCTTTATCGCTGACGCTGGTATAAATGGCTCGACCAGTTTCAAAAAAGAAAGCATGTTGTGGTCTGATCGCTGGGTAATCCAAACCAGCTGAAATAGAGTGCGTCTTCGCAATTTGGCCATTGTCATCTTGTAAAAGATAAGTATAAGTGCCATGCAGGACACCTTTGCTTTGGTGTTTAATCCGCGCGGCATGCTCGCCCAGTTAGTTGCCTTTCCCACCGGCTTCAACGCCAATTAATCTTACGGTTAGAATCATCAATAAACGCTGAAAAAATACCGATCGCATTCGAACCGCCGCCAAGGCAGGAGATAATAGCATCGTGTTGTTTCCCCCTTTGTTCATGGCTTTGTGTTTTGGTTCCGTTAGCAATAACAGACTGAAAAAGAGCCATCATTTCAGGAAAAGGATGCGGGCCTGACGCTGACCCTAAAGAATAGTGAGTATTTTCATAACTAGCCGACCAATCACGTAATATTTCATTAACAGCGTCTTTTAATGTTTGCGATCCGACTAAAACGGAAATTAGATTGGCGCCTAATAACTTCATTCGCTCTATATTAGGAGTTTGGCGTTTCATATCCTCGACACCCATATAAATATCACAACGCAAATCAAAATAAGCACAGGCAGTTGCACTCGCCACTCCGCGCTGTGTCCCACCGGTTTCAGCAATGATGCGAGTCTTTTTCAGTTTTTTAGCCAGCAAATATTGTCCCAAGGCATTATTTATTTTTTGTGCGCCGGTATGTAATAAATCTTCACGCTTTAAAAAATACGCAGACCTTGAATAAAAGCATTCAATCGTTTAGCTTCCCTTAACAGCGTTGGACGACTCGCGTAATGTTGTAAAATGTCGTGAAAAGTGGTTTGAAAGACATTTGATTTTACAATGCACCTCATAGATTCTTGTAATTCTTGTAGGAGAGCCATTAAAGTTTCAGCGACATGGCCACCGCCAAAAGTGCCAAGGCGCCCTGCCGGATTTTTTCGGATATTTGTAATAAAAGATTGGATAAGTGCTAATTTTTTGTTGCTGTTACCATCTTCAACACCACTGGAAACGTCTATTCCATGTAGTTTTGTTAATTGAATTGTGCGGTTTACATTCGTACGAGACAGATTGCTTGCTAAAAAGTAACGGAATTTTCTAGTATAATTAAATCGATTCAGTTCGTAGGCGTGGCTACTTCCAGCAATTTTATTATCAAATAAAAGAAAATCCCTTTTGCCATCTAAATCTTTAAGGCTTCTGACGCCGTCTTTTAAAATCACCCATTTTTTATTAACAGGGAGAACATAAATGCGTTGCAATGAAGCCGGCAATAAATGATGTTCGGCTTTTGAAATAGCGCCGTGCAATTGCACGACGTCGATTTTCGTTAATTTAAAAAAAGATTTCATGACTTTGGCTGAAAATCAACGAAAACAGCTACGGGCCTGTTATAATAGCTTTTGTGAGGTTTTAAGCGATTTTATTATTTAAATAACGTTCTGATTTAGAATAGGTGATAATGCCCATAAAATTTGCTCCCATTTGGAAGGCTTTACTTGTCAACGCAGAATCTTTTATACCGCATAACTTAATTAAGGGTTATTGTGTCATTTTCTTTAATAGCTCTAATAAACTGTTGTAGGTTCTTTTATTTAACTAACGCTTCTCCCACGAGAGCGGTGTTATAATCAGCAGAAATATAACGTTTTGCATCGCCTACGGTGTGAATTCCCGATTCACCAACGCTTATGATATGATCGGGAATATAAGGTTTTAGTTTGAGCGCGTTATTTTGGTTAAGCGTAAAGATAGTTAAGTTTTGCTTGTTGACCCCGATAATTTCAGCACTAATTTCAATAGTTTGATTCAATTCTTGACGATTATGGACTTCCACTAACGTTTCAAGACTTCATTCATTCGCTTTTTGTAATAAAGTTTTTGTTGCGTCTTTTAAAATTGCTGCAATTAATAATATCGCATCGGTACTGGCGACACCAGCTTTCTCAATTTGTAGAGGGTCTAAAATAAAATCTTTGCGAAGGACAGTTACAGATCTGTCGCGTAATGCAAGGCTGACTTTCTGTAAATTGCGAATAGAACCATCAAAAGCAAGTTTATCTGTAAGGACTGGTACTGCCACAGCACCTCCTTGAAGATATTGCTTTCCCAGTGCGACTGGATCAGCAATTTAGGCTAAATGTCCTTTTGTAGTAGAACGCCGTTTAATTTCGACAATGATAGTTATAGGCGTAGAAAAAATTACTCTTTTAAGAGATTTTTTTAGTTGAAAGAGAAAAAATGTCGAAAGAGAAATTCGCTTTCAAATGTACAATCTCCTGCTTTTTACTTTTAAAGATTGCTTTTAAATAATCATGCATAAGAAACGACTCTTAATTTTTCTATATAGTTGATCACGGTTCTATTTTTAATCAGCTTGCGAGATCAATCCCTTTTTGAATGCTAAAAATAACATTCATCAAATAAAAAGTGACCTCCGCATTGAGAATAATGGTATCACTAATTCCACTTTCTTTCCCATAAAATTCCGTTAATATTAATTTTTTATTTAAAAGAGAATCCCTGACTTGAATGTCAGATAGAGTGCAATAATCCAAATTATAATTGTTTGGATCTAGTTGATAATATTTTTTGTTATTATTGTAAATTTCAATAATCTCAACAGAGCTTAAGCAATTAATTTCATGGCAGGATGATAGTCAGGCGCGTAAAAAAAAACGAACCCGCGTTCTTTTAAAACGTTTTTAGCTTCTTGAGGTGTAAGGCGAATGAGAATATTTAATGAATCTAAAAAATCGGCAGCTAGATTGAGAGAAAACCACGCGGTTGCCATGTTTAGTAACTTTAATACTATAGCTAGCAACGATCAGCAAGGCCGCTGTGGAAATAATTTATCATGTTGCCATTATCGCCGCCTGTACCGACGATATCGAGTACCGTTTCACTGGAAGGAAGCGATAGCATTTGGTTTTGCATGGTAGAAACCATACCATACAATTCATCCACAGTCTCTGGTTTGTTATGCAAAATCGCTAGAAAAGAAGCGACTTGTTTCGACGGAGCTCCATTAATAATTTCAAAGATAGCAGAGCGACATTGAACTTTTGTTAAATTTTTTGCATTAATTGATTTAAATAAGTAGTTAGCATTTCTATAATTATTCCAACGAAAGTTAAAATTCAGCACGGAAAATGCTTGTCACCGATCTTCTAAAAACTTTCTTTTGTAAGAAAGTGCTTTTAAAAAAATTAATTAAGCACCGATCCCCTTCAGGTGTTAATATCGATTCCGGATGAAATTGAATTTCGTAACTACGTTGCTAATGTTGAATAAGTTGCCTTTGATGAAATAAAGTAAAAGCTCAATTTCTCTTCGAAAAGTTACCTATGATTTTTAGCAAGTCTGAAGGAAGGTAAGAATCAATATGCTTAACCTCTCCTTCAGGAAGGGCTCGATGTTAGCTATCCGATAATTTATTCGTTCATTATTAGTCATGATGCATCCTTTCGATATTGGTCAATGGTCAGGATACCCTAAAGTTCAAACAGCGTTAGCAAATAACCCCGCCCCAAACGGTCTTTATTCATTATTTCGTTTTCCAAGGAAGTAGCTTATCGTTCTTTAAGCCGGGTATTTTCGATACAGTTTTTTTAAAGATATGGTAAGTTAAAAATCTTCTTATACGGATGATATGTGCAACAGGATAAGCATTAAAAGGAGGATTATATAATTCCACTAACCATTGAAAAGCCTGGGAAGATAGGATGAGTGCCTCTCGTCGCAAGTTAAGCAATATTGGATTACCTGGGATTTCCTACTACGTTCAAACGTAAGGAATGAATGGGATTATCTTCCATTCGAAGAACATCCATCAGTGTATAAGCAATATCTCTCATGATTGGTCTTCCTTGATGGCAGGTCTGAATAAATAATAGAGTATCAAAGAAAACTTAAAAAAACTATTAGAAGTAGCCCGTATGAAGCGCAACGGCTCCGTACACGAAGGAAAGCGATGAATTTATCTTCTGAGCAGGCGGAATTAATGGAAAGGTTTGTTTTAATTGAAGCAATTGATTATAGGGGTTGA
>NZ_CAJRAM010000047.1 GCF_907164965.1 Coxiella endosymbiont of Ornithodoros maritimus | reverse complement strand
CCCATGAACCCGATACCAATGGTTCGCGCCTCCACACGCTTCTATCAACCACACAAGCCACCTTAAGGCCTTGCCACAGTGGACACATATTGAGCGCCTAACCCCTCTCGTGTGGATCACCTTACCCCACTCATCAATCCCACACAGTTGAAAAACCCCTTTTGCAATAAATACCAACACCAAGTATTTTAATATCTTTCATGGCCCTGCTCCTTTTTTTAAAAATAGAAACTCTATGTTGGCGCATTATAACGCCCTCTTTAAGGAGGGGCACTTTTCATTAGGTTACTTAAAATTTTTAATTAATTTGTAGATTGTTTCCAATTTGGATTGGGGGGTGGGATTAGAAAGAATGAAACGCAGGGATTTATCGCCTTGCAATTGGTAACGTTGGGGTTGGCTTTGGATTAGCTTGATTAGCTTTGTAAGGTCGATGGCAGGTTTTTTATCGAAGTGAAAATAGCCGTATTCGGGACCGATATTGATTTTTTGAATACCGAGTTCGTTTGCAATTAAGCGCAGCTCGGTAGATTGGAGTAAATGTTGAGTTGCTGGGGGCAGCGGGCCAAAACGATCGATAAGCTCTTCTTTGAGCCCCTGGATTTCTGCTTTATTTTTGCAATTAGCTAAGCGTTTATAGAGGATAAGACGAACATTAACATCGGGGACATAATCTTCCGGTAAAAGCGTTGTAGTGCCGAGATCAATTTCAGCCGCTGTGTGTAATGGTTTTTCAAATTTGGGTTCCCGCCCAGCTTTTAATGTACTTATCGCCTCTTCCAACAATTCTAAATATAAAGAAAACCCGATACCATGAATTTGCCCGCTTTGCTTGACACCCAATAATTGGCCTGCGCCGCGGATTTCTAAATCATGAGTCGCTAGGTTAAAACCAACACCGAGATTATCCAGTTGGGAAATAGCGCTCAATCGTTTTTGTGCATCAGGCGTCAGGGCTTCTTGATCAGGTATTAATAAATAAGCATAAGCTTGATGATGGGAGCGCCCGACGCGACCGCGAAGTTGGTGGAGTTGAGCTAAGCCGAATCGATCCGCGCGATTAATAATAATCGTATTAGCGGTGGGAATATCGATCCCTGATTCAATAATGGTTGTACAAACTAAAAGATTATATTTCTGATGATGAAAATCGGATATTACTCTTTCTAAATCTCGTTCGCGCATTTGACCGTGAGCGATCGCAAGTCGGGCTTCGGGAATAACAGTACGCAACTTTTCAGCCGTTGCGGCGAGCGTCGCGACATCATTATGTAAAAAATAAACTTGGCCGCCGCGTAGATTTTCGCGCAATATCGCTTCACGAATCAAGACAGGGCTGTATTCGCGCACAAAAGTTTTTACAGACAAGCGTTTCGCCGGCGGGGTTGTAATAAGGGACAAGTCGCGAATACCTGAAAGTGACATATTCAATGTTCGAGGGATCGGCGTGGCTGTGAGCGTGAGTATATCTGCATGGGCGCGTAAGGATTTAATTTGTTCTTTTTGGGCAACGCCGAAACGGTGTTCTTCATCAACAATTAATAAACCTAAATCTTTAAATCGGATATCCTTGCTTAATAATTTATGAGTGCCGATAATAATATCTATTTTCCCTTCAGTCAGTTCTTGGGTAATTTGCTGGCGTTGTTTTTGAGTGCGTAAGCGAGAAATAGCGGCAATACGAACCGGCCAGCCGCTAAAACGATCTTGAAAATTATAAAAATGTTGTTCGGCTAATAAAGTCGTTGGAACTAAAACAGCAACTTGTTTATTATTTTGAACGGCTATAAAAGCGGCTTGCATTGCCACTTCGGTTTTTCCAAAACCAACATCGCCACAAATGAGGCGGTCCATACTGCGTTTTGAAGACATATCGACAATAACGTCATTAATGGCGGCAGTTTGATCAGGCGTTTCCTCAAAAGGAAAAGCTTCTCGGAAAAGAGGGTATTCTTTTTCAGGTATAGAAAAAGTAAAACCCGTTGCAGCTTGACGGCGGCTGTAAATATCTAATAATTCAGCCGCCACATCGCGAATATGTTTTTCTGTTTTTTCTTTGATTTTGTCCCACTGTTTGCTGCCGAGTTTTTGAAGGGGGGCATGGGAAGCGTCAGCACCGGCATAACGGCTGATTAAATACAGCGAATAAATTGGCACATAAATTTTGTCATTATCCGCATATTGTAAAGTTAAATATTCAGCCTCTTGATCGCTGGTTTTAATGGTTTGTAAGCCCAAATAACGGCCGACTCCATGTTGGATGTGAACCACGGGGTCGCCAATATGCAATTCTGTTAAATTGTGAATCAATAAATTGGGATCAATTGTTCGTTCTTTTTTCAAGCGACGCTGGCGGATTTGTTCGCCAAAGAGTTGTGATTCTGAGATAATGGCTAAAGGCGGGCTGGATAATAAAACGCCCTTATCCAAAGGCGCGATAGTAAGGTTAACTTGCGCATTCTCTGCTAAAAATGCCCGCCAATTTTTAACGGCTTGAGGAGCTGTATCAGTTTCTTTAAGGAATTCTAGAAGAGTTTCTCGCCGACCAGCTGTTTTGGCACAAAATAAAACGCGCCCCCCTTGAATAGCCGTTATTTCATGTAAAAAGTTTTTTAATCTAGCAAACGCTTGGGAAGCTTTATGATCAATTAATAAAGGAGGGAAATTTTCCGTAGCAAAATTAACTTGCCCTGTTTTTTCAACGATGGGTGCATCGCTAATTTTTATTTGAGTATAATTTTTTATTTCTATCCTTAATTGCTCAAAAGACAAAAATAATTCTGAGGGCGGGCAGAGCGGCC
The DNA here is from genome assembly GCF_907164965.1 of Coxiella endosymbiont of Ornithodoros maritimus. Lineage (GTDB taxonomy): Bacteria > Pseudomonadota > Gammaproteobacteria > Coxiellales > Coxiellaceae > Coxiella. Next base: position 2,509 of record NZ_CAJRAM010000047.1, on the reverse strand, counting down.
GTGTTAAATCGTGGCGTAATTGTTCATAACGATGTTCTACTTCTTGCCAAAACTGATGAGCAACGGTTTCCAGTTTTTCAAATAAAATAACGGTGGTATTCTTCGGCAAATAAGAAAAAAAAGTTTCGGTGGTTTCGAAGAACAACGGTAAATAATACTCAATACCGGCCGCCACTTCTTCTTCAGTGATTTGCTGATAAATAGGAGCTTCTTGTGGGTTACCCAAGAATTTTGCACGCCACGATTGTTGAAAATACGTAATCGCTTCTTTCGTTAACGGGTATTCTCTCGCCGGTAACAACCGAACCGATTCCATTTTTTCTAAGGATCGCTGGCTTTCGGGATCAAAGCTGCGAACGCTTGTTACTTCATCGTCAAATAATTCGATTCGGTAAGGAAGGGGGCTTCCCATGGGGTAAATATCGATGATCGACCCGTGTTGTGCATATTCACCATGTTCCATGACTTGTTCAACGGAACGGTAACCCGCAGATATTAAACGTTCACGATTTTCTTGAAAAGAAAACTTTTCACCCACGGATAAAATAAAAGTATTTTTTTCTAAGTGATCGCCGGGAGGAAGGCGTTGTAACAAGGTGGGAAGAGCGCTGATGATAATTCCTGACGATAGACGGGGTAAGCGGTAAAGCGTTAGCAAGCGTTCGGAAACAATATTTTCGTGGGGGGGGGAATGATCGTATGGCAATGTTTCCCAGTCAGGAAAATATAAAATAGGGGTGTCGGCGCTAGAAAAAAATGGCAACGAGCGGTGTAAATAATTAGCCGAGTGAACATCCGGTGTAATTAATAACAAAGGCCCCTGATTTTTTTCCGCAAGAGTGCTAATTGCAAGGCTGATGCTATCACCTTTTAAGTTTCCCCATTGGAGTCGATTGTCAATGGATAGAGGAATGGGAGGTCGTAAAGGGCTTACCGGAGTCATTTCAACTTTAATCAATTAAAACGGGTCCTTAATTAATAATTCCGCCGCCAAGGCATTCGTTTCCCAGGTAAAATACCACTGATTGACCGCGAGTGATTGCTCGTTGTGGATGTTCAAATTGAACATAAAAATGATCATTATCGAGTCGCGTGACGACGCACATTTGATCGGCTTGACAGTAACGTGTTTTAGCCTTGCAGGTCAAGGGGAAAGAGGGTTCTGTGTCGAGTATCCAATGCAAATTTATGCACGTTAATTCTTGTGAATAAAGCAAAGGATGCTCATACCCTTGAACCACGATCAATACATTCCGTTTTACATCTTTATCAACGACATACCAGGGATCTTCACTTGCGTCTGGTCGACCGCCGATATGAAGCCCTTTGCGTTGACCAACGGTATAAAACATAATTCCGTCGTGTTTGCCGATAATTTTCCCTTCGGGTGTTTCAATATTTCCCGGTTGGGCGAGTAAGAATTCACTGAGGAAGTCTTTAAATTTGCGTTCACCGATGAAACAGATCCCCGTGCTGTCTTTTTTAGCATGGTTAATGAATCCTCTTTTTTTTGCTATCGCACGAACTTCAGATTTTTGATATCCGCCGATGGGAAATATGCTATTCGCCAATTGATATTGGTTAAGAAGGTGTAAAAAATAACTTTGATCTTTGTGACTATCGTTGCTTTTTAATAGTCGAAATTCGTTATTTTGCTTTTGAATGCAAGAGTAATGGCCGGTGGCCAGATGAGTGGCGCCCAGTTTTTTAGCATGCTCTAAAAGTGATTTAAATTTAATTTCCCGATTGCAGCAAACGTCCGGGTTAGGAGTTCGCCCTTTGGCGAATTCATCGAGGCAATGTTGAAAAACATGGTTCCAATAGGCTTTACTGAAATTCACGACGTATAATGGAATACCAATGTGATCGGCGACCGCTTTCGCATCACTTAAATCTTGTTCGGCGGTACAGAAGGGGTCTTTGCTATCAGCTTCCCAATTTTGCATGAACAGACCAATGACTTCGTAACCCTTTTCCTTCAAGACGAGCGCGGCCACTGACGAGTCAACCCCGCCAGACAGCCCAACGGCAATCACTTGATTTTGTTCAAAATTTGGCATCTGGGTAGTGTAGAAGATGATCCCTAAAAGTCAAGGGTGGCCCGTTACTCTGCCTTCAGAGAATAATTTTGCCGTGTTTGTATTTATAAATCGAGTGGATAAATTTATGACAGCATGGGGTCACGCCGCAGCAGGAATTGGTTTAATCCGGTTAGATATACGAGAATTTTCCCAAGATGATTTAGTTGATAAAGAGATTGATAGAGCAATACAGACTACTTTAAAAGAAGACTTCGGTTTAAACATGAACCTTTGTCATGGTGTGCCCCCTTGGGCATCTTGACTTTTTATTAGAAGCCAGCTGGCTAGCCTGTATGAAGCGCAGTGAAATACGGGGATGATAGACGAGATCATTATTTTCCCGTATTCTGCTTTGGTCTATACGTATATGGCCCCAGGGTTGTTGTCAACAATCAGTTTTGACGAAAAGAACGTATATGCGGCTTCAC
>NZ_CAJRAM010000046.1 GCF_907164965.1 Coxiella endosymbiont of Ornithodoros maritimus | reverse complement strand
CCCATGAACCCGATACCAATGGTTCGCGCCTCCACACGCTTCTATCAACCACACAAGCCACCTTAAGGCCTTGCCACAGTGGGCACATATTGAGCGCCTAACCCCTCTCGTGTGGATCACCTTACCCCACTCATCAATCCCACACAGTTGAAAAACCCCTTTTGCAATAAATACCAACACCAAGTATTTTAATATCTTTCATGGCCCTGCTCCTTTTTTTAAAAATAGAAACTCTATGTTGGCGCATTATAACGCCCTCTTTAAGGAGGGGCACTTTTCATTAGGTTACTTAGCCACTGGGCCCGCAAGGTGGTATAGAAAACCTACACTTCTAATCGCACCCGGCAGGAACCTCATGAATGAGGAGGTTAGGAAAAGTGTGTTAGCACATTCTGGTTATCACTGAGAAGGCGGGTTTGCTATGAAGCACTTATTTTTAGGAATTTCTTTATTAATTTCTTCTTCTTTTGCGTTTACATTTAATCCTTTTTTGGAACCGGCGGGCAATTAGCACACTGTGCGCGAAGGCCGTCAGTCGTCGGTCTACCAATGCCGAAGTTGGTCGCGCTGGCCCCGTTAAAATTTGCGTCTTTGACTTGAACACGGTACATTAAGTCGTTTTTTAAGAGGAGTAACATTATGAGTTTATTGAGTGTATTAGGCGTAGGGGTCGCTTATGCTGCACCAGTCACAGCTCAAGCGCCGCATCCAGGAGGTTTTTGGTCCATGCTGTGGTTATCGCTCTTGTTAATTCTGGTGTTTTATTTTCTGTTAATTCGTCCTCAAACCAAGCGAGCTAAAGAACATCGACAATTGCTGGAACGTATTTCTTTAGGTGATGAGGTGGTGACGACAGGGGGCGTTGTTGCAAGGATATCGCGACTAAAAGACAATTTTGTTGTCCTTGAAATTAGCAAAGGTACCGAAATCACTGTACAGAAAGCTTCTATAGCCTCTGTGTTGCCCAAAGGCACGATCGATTTCATTTAACACAAGTTAGGGTAATGCATGAATCGATATCCGTTGTGGCGTTATATATTACTCGCCGTACTCATCGTCATCAGTTTGATTTATGTGTTACCTAACTTATGTGGGCAAGATCCGGCTATTCAAATATCAGCTAAGAATAGTGCTCCCATTGAGAATGTTGAAGAAAAAATCAAATCAACCTTAAACGCTCAACATATTTCTTATCTTTCAGTTCGGCTTGTCAATAATATCATTTTAGTTAACTTTCCCAATACCGAAGATCAGCTTAGAGCACAGGATGTGATTCAGGCTGTCGTTGGTACTGATTATTCCGTTACGTTGAATCTGGTGCCGCGGACGCCCCGATGGTTACAGGCGATCGGCGCAAAACCGATGCGCTTAGGATTGGACCTGCGCGGCGGTATCCATTTCTTATTAGATGTGGATGTGGGCGCCATGGTGAAAGCCCAGGAATTGGGCGATTTACATAACATGGCAACGGCGCTTCGCGAAGCTCGCATTTGCTATACAGAGATGTCAAGCAACCAAAATGGCGTAATGATCCACTTCCGTGACCAAGCAGCCCGTGATCAGGCGCGCACACTTTTGGAAAAACAATTTCCTGACTACCGTTTTGAAGCCACGGCCTCGAGTCTTCGAGGCGCTATTTTAATAACGACATTGCACCAAATCCAGCAAAATGCAGTGGATCAAATAGCAACGATCCTCAGAAACCGTGTTAATGAGTTAGGCGTTGCGGAACCGGTTATCCAACAGCAAGGAGGAAGCCAAATCAGCGTTGATTTGCCTGGCATTCAAGACACGGCTCGAGCCAAAGATATTATTGGTAAAGTAGCGACCATTCGTTTGCAATTGGTGGATGTCGAACATGATGCTGAAACAGGTCCAACTAAGGGGCCTGTCCCTTTTGGTTCAAAATTATATACCTTCGAAAAACAGCCCGTGTTATTAAAGAAGCAAGTCGTATTAAAAGGAACTTCGATTATTAACGCCTCGAGCGTTATTGGAGAAGATGGCCGGCCAGCGGTGCGAGTTCGGGTGAGCGGCAGCGATGTCCCTTCTTTTAATCGAATTACGGGAGAAAATGTCGGCAAACCCTTAGCCGTTGTTTACGTAGAAACTCAAACTACGCGTCATTTAGTCAATGGAAAGGTAGTGACTCAACACCAGCAAATTGAGCGTATTATTAATATAGCGACTATTCAAACTGCTCTTGGAAACGATTTCCAAATAACTAACTTATCTACGATGGATTATGTAAAAAATTTAGCTTTGTTATTACGCTCTGGCGCTTATCCTGTCCCCGTTGATTTTGTGCAAGAACGAGTGGTGGGTCCGAGTTTGGGCCAAGAAAATATCCACATGGGGGTTTTATCTACCGAAATTGGCGCCTTATTGGTGATTGTGTTTACGGCGTTCTACTATCGTCTGTTCGGTGTCATTGGTGACATCGCGTTAGCTTTGAATATCGTCTTTATTGTTGGGGTGTTATCTATTTTGGGTGCAACCCTTACTTTGCCCGGTATTGCGGGTATTGTGTTAACGGTGGGAATGGCCGTGGATGCGAATGTGCTAATTAACGAGCGAATACGAGAAGAGTTGCGTAATGGGATGTCGCCGCAAGCAAGTATCAAAGCCGGATACGATCGGGCTTTTGCTACCATCGTGGATGCCAATATGACCACGCTAATTGTAATGATTATCTTATTTGCTTTAGGCTCGGGGCCCGTCCAAGGCTTCGCTGTGACGACAACTATTGGCTTGTTGTCGTCGATGGTGACAGCGATTTTCTTTACACGGGCGGTGGTGAATTTAGTGTACGGACGGCGCAAAGCTTCGCGTTTGTCTATTGGGATTAACGCAAAACCCGCAGAGGTTAAGAGGTAATGGAATTTTTTAAGACCAACACTAAGATTCCATTCATGCGCCAACGTAAGTGGGCAGGAATTTTTTCAGCCATTATTTTTCTAGCTTCTATTATTACCTTGGCTGTTAATGGATTGAATTTAGGTCTTGATTTTATCGGTGGTACACAAGTAGAAGTTAATTTTACAAAGCCTGTCGATACGAACCAAATTCGGAAAAACTTGGCAGAGGCGGGCTTTCCTCAAGCAGTTGTTCGTGTTTATGATGTTCGTCACATTTCTCTTCGGGCGGCCCCGCATAAAGAATTAACCCAGGAGGAATTGAAAGAAAAATTAATGTCTGCAATACCGGGAGGGCATATTGGTTCTCTGGATTATATCGGTCCTCAAGTTGGCAAGCAATTGATGACTAACGGTATTTTGGCGGTGATTGTGGCGTTGATTGCTACGATGATTTATATCGCCCTTCGATTCGAGATGCGGTTTGCGTTTAGTGCCGCGATTGCTTTAATTCACGATCCGGTTTTGATTTTAGGTATTTTTTCTTTTTTCCATATCGAATTTAACTTGATCGTGCTGGCGGCTGTGTTAACGGTTATCGGTTATTCACTTAACGATACTATCGTTGTTTATGACCGTGTCCGTGAGAATTTCCGTAAGGTTCGTCGTAGGAGTCCCACTGAGATTGTGGATCTTTCGATTAATCAAACTCTTTCTCGGACTATTATGACTTCTGGGTTAACATTGATTGTCGTGCTTGTTTTATTTATTTTTGGTGGTTCTACTCTGCGGCCTTTTGCATTGGCTTTGATCATCGGCATTGTTATCGGGACTTATTCCTCCATTTATATTGCGGGGTCCTTGGCGGTGACGTTTGGTCTAAGCCGTCAGCATCTTATTCATTCGCCCAAGAAAATTGAGGATGATTTGCCTTAATTGGGACGGTTGATTTCTTATTCCTTAGTTGATCGATTACTGCCCTCCAAGCTGAGGGGTCGTTTGTACGGACATGCCGTGATTCATCCTCCCTGAGGGCTCGGAAGCCGACATCCTAGCGGGCTTACAGTCCGGTCCGCAAGCGCGATCCCTCCACTTCGAGGGCCGTGCTTTCCTCACCTCCTTCCGCTGCCCACCATCCGCGCGTTTTTATCTCTAGTTGGATTGGAAAGTTTTTTTAGCTTGAGTACATTTTAATTAGGAAAAATTAACGGATGAAGGCCATGGAAAAGGCGATCTTTATAGTTTTAGTCTCATTGTTAGGTGTTTCTATTGCATTTGGGGCGGATAGGTCCGATGAGTATTACGGCACTAGTTTGTGCGAAAAATCGGGTTTTGAATGTATCAAAGTACAGCGAGCTCAGAGTTGGCAGAATTTGTTCCCCGATGAAAAACAGCGTGATCTAGTTCAAAGGCTTAACCGCACGGGTACTTAACAGTATTTCTCATTTCACAGTCAGGATTAAAAATCCTGGCGAAAAATTAATTATTGTTAACCAAGACCAATTGGCTTGGGGTGCTCTTATTATCCAGAGGTCAATTGGTTAAATGGGGCTTTATTTCCTCAGGTAAGAATTATTGTCGCGATGTAAACCGTTCGTGTGAAACGATCACAGGTATCTTTTATGTTTTCGTAAGAAGGGGGTGGGGTATAAATACAATGTATTCTCTGTCGAGACGAGTGGTGGGCTGTTATGCCTATATTGTATGTTCTTTTTTAAAGGATACACGCTTCACGGTTCTAATGAAGTTATCGGTTATCGGGATAGCCACCACGGTTGTGTGCGATTATTCAAACGAGATGCTAAATGGTTAAACGAAAATTTTGTAAATGTGGCTACTAAAGACAGCCATTTAGGGAAAAAAGTGCTAGTAGAAAAACTCACCATTGGGGGATAGTGGGAGGTAAAAATGGAAAATGGTTGTAAAAAGTTTCTTGTCCTTTTAGGGGTCGCTCTTTATTTTTTAATTCCGTGTGCCGAAGGAAAGATACTAAGATAGCCTTACGGCTGTTATCCGACGGGCTATAAGTTTAATTATTATAATCTTATATTGCAGCCTACGGGTAAATAGCATCCACAATGTTTCAAAACAAGCGATTAGTTTGTTTCAAGCTAGGTCCAAACGAGCCTTATATTATCCATATCAATACCACCATAGCGCCTAATACCTGGTCTGTCTTAGCCACTGATGAGAAAAAGTTAAATATACTTATGCCAATGGCGGAAATGATATTTTAAAACTTAAAATAATCAACTGTAGTAAAGTGCTAGATATTTGTGAGTTTCCGCGTAGACGTTTTGGCGATAATAATCGTGGAAATTATTGGGCTGTAGAAAATGTTGGCTCTTCGACTGCGGCTGTTAGCGCAATACATTAGTACGGAATTTTGTTTATTGACTTTAAAAAAAGAGATCTTGAAGACGAAGGATTGCTGCTATGAAACGAATAGCTGTTTTTATCTTAACGTTAAGTTTTTTTCAATTAGTTATTCTGATAAAAGCTCTGTCTTCCAGGAGTATTACGAAGGCAACTATCGCACGACCAAAAATGGATTAAAATAATTAACGGAAAAATAATTGGGAAGGGACATTTTATTTAGCCAGCATGTATATGAACGGTTTTGGAGTTCGGAGAGATTTTGAGAAAGGGTTTGATTATATGACGCACCCGGCAGAATTAAAATATTTGCCAGCCCAATTAAATCCGGAAAGTTATTGTTTTCAAAAACAAAAAGATTTGGAAAAGGCGGTGCCTTGGTTTAAAAAGCAGCAGATGCTGGGGATGCTGGCGCGCAATTTTTTACTGGAATTAGTTATTTGAATGGATGCGGTGTTAAAAAATATTGATATTGCTAGAAAATATTTCATTGGAGCAGCTCAAAACGAAATTCCTATGGCTCAATATGAACTGGGAAAAATTTTCTTAGCGAACAGACAGGCTGGCGATAGGGATGGGAAGAATTTGCTTAACCAAAGCGGCCGATAAATATAACTATCCCGATGCTCAGTATTTGCTGGATACAATGCTATATACTCGAAATGAAACAGAAAAAGATCCTATCAAAGGAGTTGAGTAGTTGGAAAAAGCGGCTGCTAACGGAAGTAAAGAAGCAAGTAACACATTGGATAAAATTAATCGAATTAATAGCAGCGATACCAAGGCGAATAGTGAGAATCGTTCTGAACCCCCGCCTTGGCAAATCATGGTTGGACTCATGCAAAAAGTAGGCCTTCAATTTAACAAACCTATTACAGCCACTGCCTGCATAAACAATTTTACTAAAGGGCTAGTGGCCAATTGCGGTTATACTCAATCACTCTTTAGATTGGGGGAAATGTATGAAAATGGATTGTGTGTTCAAAAAGATCCTGAAACTGTATTTCAATTGCATATGAAAGCGGTGCAACAAAATTATTTAAAAGCCCAATATGCTATTGGAACTTATTATTTACAAGTAAAAGGGCTTCCTCAAGATTATAAAAAAGCAATTAGTTGGTTTATAAGGGTTGCCCTGAAAGGTAGTTTGCAAGCTCAATTTGTCTTAGGCAATATTTATGAGCGAGACATTAAAGCTACCAATAATAAAATTCTTTTCAAGAGCTTTAATAGGGCGAAAGCTATGTACAGCTTAGCTGTGGGTAGAAATTTACCTATTGTTGCGTATCGTTTAACAGAACTTTATGTCAGCGGTTTTCTAAATCTCGATAATAATGTTTTTTTAGAAACACAAAATTGGAAAATGCCTATGACCTTTACCAAAAAGTAGTGAAAAGTGGCCTAGAGAAAGCTAATGTGGCTCTAGGTTATTTTTATTTGCAACAAAATCAGACTACTTTGTCAGAGAAAACGTTTGAAATAGCACAAAAAGCTTATCAAACGAATGATCCAGAAAGCGCTATGTTATTATCTATTTTATATCATTATAGTTTAGCCATTTTAGCGAAACAAAATAAATACACCAAGCCGGAAAAAAACTTTTTATCCTTACTGATTAGAGCCGCTAACCATTATGATAAAATAAAATAGATTTTGTTGGATTATTATCTTTTAGACGCCCCGGTTCTTGGATCAGAAAAAAGCTATCACTATTTACCAAAAATTAGCTAATAAAAAAATCCAGCAGCGGAGTTAAAATTAGGATTTATGAATGAACATAGTTTTTTCCGAAAGATTACGACAAAGCAGAAGAGTAGTACTAAAAGTCGGCCGAACAAGCGAACCTCATTGCTCAATATTTATTAGGAAACATGTACTATTTGGGTCGGGGCGTTAATCGCGACGTTAACAAGGCCATCGATTGGTTAAAAAAATTGGCTGCCCAAAATTATATGTCCTCTAAAGTAAGGCTTGGCTTTATTTATGAAATGAGCAAACATAATTATCTAGAAGCCAAAAAGCGATATACTTTAGATTCTAAGCTTCATAACCCTCAAGCGCTCTATAATCTGGGTTTAATATATGAGTATGGAAAAGGAGTTAAAAGTGATCCACAAAAAGCTTTCCTCTTATACAAAGACTCGGCTCAAAATGGGTTTGACTTGGCGGCAGTTCAGGTTGCATGAGTGTATTTAAAAGGGGCGGGGTTGGTTTTGACCCGAATACCGCATTAAAAATTTATAGTCAAGCGGCGAAAAAAATAATTCATTTGCAACTTATCAATTAGGCTTGATGAGCGAGGCGGCTCTTGCGCAAAAAATCGATTTTAATAAAGCCCGATTGTACTATGAAAAAGCCGCTAAAGATGGAACCGTAGAAGCACAATTAGCGTTAGCTCGATTTTATGAATTTGGTATTAGTGTTACGGCAGACATTTCAAAATTGATTAACTTTTACTAACCCGCTGCTGCTGAAGGAAGTGAATTTGCTAAACAACAATTAACCCGTTTATCGAATCAAGGAAAGCCTTCCTCTAATGCAATGCCATTGATTATTTAAATTCCGGTAAAGTTTAACGAGTAACAGCGGTTTTGTAAAAAATCATAAAATTAGGGTTTAATTTCCAGCCAGCAAGAGAGAGGGTTTCTCATTATCTCTGTCAAAAAGCAGATAGAAAATAGGGGCCGTTGACAATTCTAATTTTGACACTGACAGTTCCGTCCTCCCGCACAGAAATTACTGGTTCGTTTCCTCTGATTAAAGACTCACTTTTGAAATTATTTTTAATAAAGATTTGTGTATCCTTGGGTTACCAGCAATTACGCTGCCGTTTTCGATATAATTGTTTTCCGCTTTAAAATCACTTACTAGACCTCCGGCTTCCGTAATTAACAAAATGCCACCGGCCATGTCCCAGGGACGAAGAGACATTTCCCAAAAGCCATCTAGCCGTCCAGCAGCGACATAAGCAAGATCCAAGGCGGTGGCACCAGCGCGGCGAACGCCGCTGGTTTGAGGAAATATAGCCTCAAAAGTTTTGAGATAAACAAGAAAAAGTTCTTTTGCTTTAAAATGAAAGCCAGTTCCTATTAAGGCATGGCTTAATTTCTGACAGGAGCTAACACGAATTTTACGATTATTGAGTTGCGCTCCGCTGCCTTTAGTAGCCGTAAACAATTCTTGACGCAGAGGATCATAGACCAATCCAGTTTCCAGCGTTCCGCGGTATTTTAAAGCGATCGATATCGCAAATTGCGGAAAGCCATGAATAAAATTGGCCGTCCCATCGAGGGGATCAATAATCCATGTGTAATCATTTTTATATTTTTGAAGGCCCGTTTCTTCAGCGAGTATAGCGTGGTTTGGGTAGGCTTTATGAATAGTGTTAATAATTTTCTCTTCGGACAGCCGATCCACTTGGGTCACAAAATCGTTGTGCGTTTTTTCATTAATATCGAGGGCATCAAGTCTATCAACAAGGCGCACAATAATGCGGGCAGCATTGCGGGCGGCCTGAATCGCGATGTTAAGCATCGGATGCATCATTTTCTCCTGATTAAAATGGCGACAATAGTAGCACAAGGTTTGTTGTGGGGGAATGACGATTCTAGGTTGTTTTTTTCTATTGGTCTCAGTTTCCAAAATCCTTCGTCGTCCCTGCGCAGGTACCTAGAGCTCAACTTAAGGGGGCGAGGTAAAGAGGGAATATCAAGTAGTTGAAAAAATGTCTGTCGTTTCCGTGCGTAGGCTGCCTACCGACAGACAAAGAATCGAGGGCTTTCACGGCCGAAGCCACGGGAGTCCCGGCTAAAAGGCTAAGAAAAGCACCATCGGTGCTTTTCTTAGCCTTTTAGCCGGGATCCTCCCGACTCGGCCGTGAAGGTTTTGTATGCTTCAATTAATACAGCAGATACCCCCGCGGGAGGACGACGGGTTTTTAAGTTTTTTGGTTTTATTACTACATCATTTCCGCCTGTGCGTTTTCTTTATGAAATTATGAAAGGATTGGGTAGTGTTATGATCTGCCTATGTTTCAAAAGGTTCGAATTGTTCTTATGAATCCAAGCCATCCAGGGAACATCGGGGCAGCGGCGAGGGCTATGAAAACAATGGGGTTTTCAGAACTCCACTTAGTAAAGCCTGGGCTTTTTCCCCATGAGCAGGCTACAGCGCGCGCGGCGGGTGCGGATACAGTGCTGGCGAGCGCTAGAGTGGTGGATAATCTCACTGCTGCCTTGAAGGGGTGTAACCTTGTTTTTGGAACCAGTGCGCGCGCGCGTACACTCTCCTGGCCAGTTAAAACAGCGCGCGAATGCGCTGAACAAGTCGTACGGCATCGAGGAGACATAGCAATTGTATTTGGCCGGGAGCGCTCGGGGTTGACTAATGAGGAACTGGCGCAGTGTCAATATCATGTCACTATCCCGACTGAAGCCGCCTTTAGTTCATTAAATTTGGCGCAGGCAGTGCAAATTCTCACGTATGAAATGCGAATGGCAAAGTTGAATGCCGTTGACCCGGGATATCAAGACACCTTAATTCAGCAGTTGGCAACGGCTGATCAGATGGAGGGGTTTTATGTGCACCTGGAAAAAACGCTACTGGATATTAAATTTATCGATCCGAGGCAACCGAAGATGCTGATGAAACGCTTAAGGCGTCTTTTTAATCGCGCCCAAATTGATAAAACAGAACTGAATATTCTGCGAGGTATTTTAGCTTCTATTCATAGGCGGGATAATTGCTGAGGCGGGATAATTGCTGAGGCGGGATAATTGCTGTTAGAATGTTGGAATGATGCTTCAAATAAATTCATTCTATGTAAGGATATTTTAGTGAAAAATCCCGAAAACTTAGATACCGAACCTCTGATCCCTACTTCAACCTCTCTGCCCGAATTTACATTTAAAGCGATTGTATTATCTATCCTATTAGCTATTGCTTTATCTGCGGCGAATGCTTATTTAGCTTTAAAAGTTGGGACGACAATTTCTGCATCCATTCCAGCGTCGGTTCTAGCGTTAGGTATTTTACGTTTTTTTAAGCAGCACAATGTGTTGGAAAGCAATTTAGTTCAAACGGCTGCTTCTGCGGGGGAAGGTGTTGCAGCAGCGTTAGCTTATGTTTTGCCGGCGATGATTTTTTTACGTATTTGGAATGGGTTTCCCTATTGGGAGACGCTGATTATTGCAGTGCTTGGGGGACTTTTAGGAGTTTTATTTGCTACGGTATTACGGCGAGTGATGCTCAACCTTCCCGTTTTGCGTTTTCCTGAGGGAACGGCAATTGCTAATTTGCTTAAAATAAATGTGAAAGAAAAAGGTAGATTGAAGTTGTTGGTTAATGGCGGTGTGGTCGGTGGGATTATTGCTTTTGTACAGATAGGATTAAAAATTGTTTCTGATAATTTGCAATTGTGGACATTTACCGGAAAAACGGTTTTTGGTTTCGGATGGGGATTCACGCCAGCCGTTTTAGCTTCGGGTTATATCGTGGGTTTTGGAGTGGCGGTGAGTTTTTTAATCGGCGTTACTTTGGGTTGGGTGATTATCTTACCGCTCATCGGCTTATATTATGGTTTACCCGCTAATGCGACTTCCGCTTATGATGCGGCAACTCAATTATGGGACGCCCATCTTCGTTTTGTCGGCGTGGGAACCATGATGGTAGGCGGGTTGTGGATATTGTTAAATTTATTGAAGCCAATCATAAAAGGAGTCCGTCTTTCTTTTGCTAATTTTCGTAAAAAATTAGGCGAAACTTCGGGACAGCATTTACGTATTGAAGCAGATATTCCTCCTGTTTGGATTATTGTTGGCGTTTTAGCGCTCATTGGATGTTCTTTCTTTTACATTTTTTATTATTTTCGAGAAGCTAATTTCCTGGGGTCGGGGAATTTTTTAGCCTTTGTAGCTTTAGTTTCAATTACTTACATTCTCACGGTCGGTTTTTTGTTGGCTACCATATCCAGTTATGTTTGCGGACTTGTAGGATCAAGTAATAATCCGTTATCTGGATTATTAATTACCGCTATTTTATTGTTAGCATTTTTATTTCTGTTGATTTTTCACGTTCACGGATCGGTGCAGGCGCATCGCGTGGCTTCAGCGGTTATCATTATTGCGACGGTTTTAGCGGGCATCGGTTCGATTGCGGGAGAAAATATCCAGGATTTAAAAGCAGGAAGAATGGTTGGTGCCATGCCGTGGCGGCAGCAAGTAATGATGGGTGTTGGTGTTATTGCATCCGCTCTTATTATTGGTCCAGTGCTTCAACTTTTATTTAATGCTTACGGTATGGGGGGTGTTTATCCGCGCCCTGGTATGGATCCTTCCCAAATGTTAGCGGCACCTCAATCCGCATTGATGGCGGCGGTGGCGAGGGGAGTGTTAACACGCCAGCTCAATTGGGACATGGTCATAGTAGGCGTTTTCGTCGCTGTTGTTATTATCATACTCAATGAATTCCTGAAACGTCGCAATTTTCAGGTGCCGGCGTTGGCGGTGGGTCTTGCTATTTATCTGCCGCCCGAGGTTATTATGCCGGTAGTGGTAGGGGGAATGATCAGCCTTCTTGTCAAAAAACCTTGGCAGCGGAAACGACGCAGTGCTGAGCAGGAACAGGAGTTAGTCCACTCACACCAACGAGGTGTTTTGATGGCGTGTGGAATGGTGGCGGGCAGTGCGTTAATGGGCGTTATTTTAGCCATTCCTTTTGTTATAATGGGTACGGCAAATGCGCTATCAATTGTAACTCCTCGTTTTGCTTCTATTGCTGATGTGCTGGGGGTCACTGTATTTTTATCGCTTTGCGTTTGGTTTTATTACGTGGGTCGTAAACGATGAAATTACCGTTTTATTTCGATTACATGGCGACAACGCCCGCTGATCCTGCTGTGGTAGGAGCTATGGTGGCGTCTTTAACAAAAGAAGGCGTGTTTGGTAATTCAGCTTCCAAAAATCACCGTTACGGTTGGGAAGCTCACCAATTAATTGAAAACGCCCGTGAATCTGTGGCTAAGTTGATTAATGCTGATCCACGTGAAATTATTTGGACGTCCGGTGCAACGGAATCGAATAACCTTGCTCTTAAAGGGGCTGTCTTTTTTTATCGTCGCCAAGGTAAGCATATAATTACGATGAGTTCGGAACATAAATCTATATTGGATAGTTGTGTACACCTTGCTTTTTCAGGATTTGAAATAACCACTTTAACGCCAGAGCCTAACGGATTACTCAATCTGGAAAAATTTGAAGCGGCTATTCGTCCAGATACCATTTTGGCTTCTATCTTGCATGTCAATAATGAAACTGGTGTCATTCAAGACATCCACGGGATTGGTGAGATCACTCGACGTCATGGAATATTATTCCATGTAGATGCTGCGCAAAGCGCTGGGAAAATTCCCATCGATTTGCAAGCTGTTTCTGTAGATCTCATGTCCTTTTCCGCGCATAAAATTTATGGACCCAAAGGGATTGGCGCATTGTATGTGCGCGCTAAACCGCGCGTGCGGCTTGAACCTCTAATTCACGGTGGTGGACATGAGAAAGGATTACGTTCAGGTACCCTGGCGACACATCAAATCATAGGAATGGGAAAAGCCTTTGAATTGGCAAAATTGCGTTTAACAGACGACAATAAACACATTGCTTACTTGAGCGATCGTCTGTGGAATGGCTTAGCAAAATTAGGGGGCCTCCACATTAACGGTGTAAACGCTCCGCGGATCCCGGGTTGTCTGAATATTCGTTTTGACGGCCTTGAAGGTGAATCATTATTGGTTAGCCTTCGAAACCTAGCTATTTCTAGCGGTTCGGCGTGCAACTCCGCGACTCCTCTTCCATCTCATGTGCTGACTTCTATGGGGCTGACTCGAGAAGAAGCAGACAATTCCATTCGTATTAGCTTCGGTCGATTTACCACTCAAGGAGAAGTGGATGGCGCTATCGAGCATATAACGGAGCAAGTCAATCGTTTGCGAAAAATGTCTCCCGTGTGGGAAACAGTAAAGGCAAAACTAGTCGCTTAAAGCACGATGCAATATTCAAAAGAAGTGTTACATTATTTTTTTGAAACCCTGCATGCGGGTAAGCTTGATAAAGATAATCTCCAAGTGCGATACGGTGAAATTGCCACAAGCACGGAAGGTCATTTGTTTCGATTGTATTTGCGTTGCCACCAAAACGACATTATTACAGAAGCGAAATTTCAGGCTTATGGTCCTATTGTCGCAACAGCTGCTTGTGAGTATGTTTGTCGTTGGGCTGAAAGAAAAACGTTCGACGAAGCAAATCACTTAGATAGCGATCAAATACAAAAAGCGTTAAATTTATCTTCATTACAAGTTCATGTGGCCTTTTTGATTGAGCGGTTATGGAGGAAAACACTATGTTTTTAATGTGAAATCGTATTTATTGGCTTCATGTGTTTGTTCGAACACTGGGAGACGCTGATTATTGCAGTGCTTGGGGGACTTTTAGGAGTTTTATTTGCTACGGTATTACGGCGAGTGATGCTCAACCTTCCCGTTTTGCGTTTTCCTGAGGGAACGGCAATTGCTAATTTGCTTAAAATAAATGTGAAAGAAAAAGGTAGATTGAAGTTGTTGGTTAATGGCGGTGTGGTCGGTGGGATTATTGCTTTTGTACAGATAGGATTAAAAATTGTTTCTGATAATTTGCAATTGTGGACATTTACCGGAAAAACGGTTTTTGGTTTCGGATGGGGATTCACGCCAGCCGTTTTAGCTTCGGGTTATATCGTGGGTTTTGGAGTGGCGGTGAGTTTTTTAATCGGCGTTACTTTGGGTTGGGTGATTATCTTACCGCTCATCGGCTTATATTATGGTTTACCCGCTAATGCGACTTCCGCTTATGATGCGGCAACTCAATTATGGGACGCCCATCTTCGTTTTGTCGGCGTGGGAACCATGATGGTAGGCGGGTTGTGGATATTGTTAAATTTATTGAAGCCAATCATAAAAGGAGTCCGTCTTTCTTTTGCTAATTTTCGTAAAAAATTAGGCGAAACTTCGGGACAGCATTTACGTATTGAAGCAGATATTCCTCCTGTTTGGATTATTGTTGGCGTTTTAGCGCTCATTGGATGTTCTTTCTTTTACATTTTTTATTATTTTCGAGAAGCTAATTTCCTGGGGTCGGGGAATTTTTTAGCCTTTGTAGCTTTAGTTTCAATTACTTACATTCTCACGGTCGGTTTTTTGTTGGCTACCATATCCAGTTATGTTTGCGGACTTGTAGGATCAAGTAATAATCCGTTATCTGGATTATTAATTACCGCTATTTTATTGTTAGCATTTTTATTTCTGTTGATTTTTCACGTTCACGGATCGGTGCAGGCGCATCGCGTGGCTTCAGCGGTTATCATTATTGCGACGGTTTTAGCGGGCATCGGTTCGATTGCGGGAGAAAATATCCAGGATTTAAAAGCAGGAAGAATGGTTGGTGCCATGCCGTGGCGGCAGCAAGTAATGATGGGTGTTGGTGTTATTGCATCCGCTCTTATTATTGGTCCAGTGCTTCAACTTTTATTTAATGCTTACGGTATGGGGGGTGTTTATCCGCGCCCTGGTATGGATCCTTCCCAAATGTTAGCGGCACCTCAATCCGCATTGATGGCGGCGGTGGCGAGGGGAGTGTTAACACGCCAGCTCAATTGGGACATGGTCATAGTAGGCGTTTTCGTCGCTGTTGTTATTATCATACTCAATGAATTCCTGAAACGTCGCAATTTTCAGGTGCCGGCGTTGGCGGTGGGTCTTGCTATTTATCTGCCGCCCGAGGTTATTATGCCGGTAGTGGTAGGGGGAATGATCAGCCTTCTTGTCAAAAAACCTTGGCAGCGGAAACGACGCAGTGCTGAGCAGGAACAGGAGTTAGTCCACTCACATTTTACTCTTGATTTTCAAAACGCTCCAGTGTTCGCAAGCGCCGCTCTAAATACTCAATTTTATCTAGCAAATCGAGTGCAATGGCAATCCCTGGCATATTGATTTCTAAATCGTGATAAAAACTCGCCGCAATTTTCGCCCGCTTTAGGCAAACATTATCAAACTTCCAAGAAGTCGGCGAACTTCCCTCCGGTTCGATTAAATAATGTTCGACCATTTCAATAATGATTTCACGTCGAAGGTGCACGGCTTGTGAAAGTTCATCTATTTTAAGTGGCGACGATCGTTCGATGATAATACCTTTTATAATTTTTTTTGTCATGATTCCCTCAATAATTCTTTACGCGGATCAAATGGCATTTGTTCTGCCATTTGCTGATACAATTTTTTTTGTTGATCGTTTTTGGGTTCAGGAATATAAATTTTTATCAATACATATTGATCTCCCGGCGTTCCTCCGGGAAGTCCTCGACATTTGAGGCGTAGCTTTTGTCCGGTTTGAGATCCTGGAGGAAGTGTGAGATCGACAGAGCCGCCTAAAGTGGGGATTGAAACTTTAGCGCCCAGTGCCGCTTCCCATGCCGTGACCGGCAAATTTAAATACACATCTTTTCCCTCGACAGTAAAAAGAGAATGAGGCGCTAAATGGATCTCTAAATATAAATCACCATTGGGCGCACCGCCAATCCCCGGAAACCCCTGGCCTTGCAAACGAATCTGCTGACCCTCTGTGACGCCAGCAGGAATTTTTACTCGAAGTTGACGGGTTTTAGAAGTTAGTTGTCCCGTTTGATAATTAACAATGGGTTCTTCTAAAGTAAATAGACGCGTTGAACCATTAAAAGCTTCTTCCAAACTAACCGTTACTCGACTGTGTTGATCCTGGCCACGCTGTTTGAATTCTTCTCTTGTCCATTGCCTTTCTTGTCCTAGATCACCAAATAACGATTGAAAAAAATTACTAAAGCCTTTTCGAAATTCGGGCCGAACTCCCTCACCACTAGGATGAGATTCCCAACCTGGCGGCGGCGTAAATCCTTGTCCCTGTTTCCATCCCGAACCTATGGCATCGTAAGCTTTGCGTTTTTCGAGGTCTTTGAGAACTTCGTAAGCTTCTTTAACTTGCTTGAATTTTTCTTCGGCACTAGGTTCGCTACTGACGTCAGGATGATATTTGCGCGCTAGTTTTCGATAACTTTTTTTAATTTCATCTGCCGTCGCATCACGCGAGACACCTAGAATTTTATAATAATCTTGATATTCCATGGTGTTAAATGATAGCGAACTTGCGGACGAAATAAAAATAATATCTGAAAAAGATACGTTTAATTTTTAGATAGGCTTCTTCATTTCTGCGGGTAATATTTCCTACACCGCTCAAGTAAGGGATGGGTGTTTGTTCTCATTTTTTTAAGATGCCACGTGAACACTTGTGCCAATTTTTATAAAAAATTGATTTAACCATTTCGCGTCTTCATGAAAAAGTCTGACGCATCCGTGACTGTTATGATAACCCGGTATTTTCCCGATTTACAATCTTCACCACGGACACGGAATATTCGGAACTTACCCGTTACCGTTTCACAATTTTCCCCACCGGTGCAAATACCTTTACCAGCTGAAATCGGATCCCAATGCACTAAATTTCCCTGAGCGTCGTATGCCGCAAAGGCGTGCTCACGCAAATTAATCAGCAATAATTTTTACCTTTGGTATTCAGTTTTAAGGGCAGTGGCGAGACGTCGTGATAAGTAATTTCAGATAAGTTATATCAGGTACAAGAATTCATGACCTCAACGATACGGGCACATTTGTGCGATTAAGACGCATCACCAATTGGCATTCTTTTTCGTCAGGAAAAAGCTTCCGCCAAGTGTCTCCCATTTTAATTTTTATGCAATGATATCCCTTTGCGTGACATAATTCACGCCCATAAAAGTTTTTAGCACTTTCAGCAGGGAAAAATTTAGGCTAACCGAGGTGCCCTTGTGTGGAAGAAGCTGGAGCATGCAAAAAAGACGAGCAGCTCGAAATAAATAAAGTAAAGCTGAAACCGCCATTAAAAAGATTTTTCGCAGATTTGGATATTTCATCAATAATCTACCTAGTAGTAATTTAAATGTAATGAGAATTACAAAAATCCAAACGAAAAAATGGCGTCAACATTTCAAATATTTTTTCACATTTAACCACAAGAAAGATCTATAGTCAAGAGAATGACTTCATAGAATTTGGATTAAAATGACCATTTTTTGAAGACCTTCCGAAAAACTGCGCATCTCCCGCAAGCGGGAGATGGGATTTCATAAATTAGAATAATTCGGCCCGTCGCCACCTTCGGGCACCAGCCAGCGAATATTTTGCGAAGGATCTTTAATATCGCAAGTTTTGCAATGAATGCAGTTAGAAGCATTAATATGCAAACAGGGTTTTCCATTTTTTTCAATAATTTCATAAACATTAGTAGGACAATAGCGCTGTTCAGGAGCGGCATAGATGGGGATAGTGACATCCATTTCTATTTTTTGATTTTTGACCCATAGATGGCATGGCTCATTTTCGCGATGTTGCGTCCCGGTTAAATAGACTTGTGTTAATTTATCAAAAGTCAATTTGCCGTCCGGTTTGGAATAGGCAATTTTGGGGCAGCTTTTTGCGGGTTTTAAAGCGCGATAATCAGGTTTGTGGTGAAAAGTCCACGGCGCTTTTCCGCGCAAGATAAATTGGTCGAAAGCGGAATACAACAATCCCACCAATAACCCTTTCCGAAAAGCGGGTCGGAGATTGCGAACGCGATTTAATTCCTTGTAAACCCATGAGCGCTTAAGAGCAGTAGAATAATTTTTTAATTCTTGGGCCGCTTCTAAAGTCTTTATTTGCAAAAGCGTTTCTGCTGCGAGCATACCCGATTTCATGGCGGTATGAGAGCCTTTTATTTTACCTACGTTTAAAAATCCCGCAGAACACCCGATGAGCATTCCACCGGGAAAAGTAAGCGTGGGGACGGATTGAAAACCCCCTTCGTTTAAAGCGCGCGCTCCGTAGCCAATGCATTCGCCATCCTCGAGTAAGTGACGAATGAGCGGGTGGGTTTTAAAACGTTGAAACTCTTTAAAAGGGTCAAGGTAAGGGTTTTGATAATCCAGCCCAACAACAAGGCCAATGGCCAAAAGGTTATCTTCATAATGATAAACAAAAGAACCACCATAGGTTTTGGAATTCAATGGCCAACCGACAGTGTGGACGACGAGTCCATTTTTATGTTTTTGAGGAGAAATTTTCCATAATTCTTTGATTCCAATTCCATAAATTTGTGGATCTGAATTTTTTCGCAAATTGAAATGACGGATCAGTTCTTCCGTTAGCGAACCTCGGCATCCCTCGGCAAATAAAGTTTGTTTCGCATGTAAATTAAGCCCGGGTTGGTAGCTGTCGGTCGGTCGGCCTTCTTTGTCTAACCCCATATCTCCTGTTTGTACGCCAATTACAGCCCCATTTGGGTCAAAAATCACTTTAGCAGCCACAAATCCGGGAAAAACATTAACCCCAAAACTTTCCGCTTGTTCGCCTAACCATTGACAAAATCGTCCTAAGCTAATGATATAATTTCCAGAGTTTCTCATGCTAATTGGGTTTGGTAAACGAAAAGACTTTTTCGCAGTGAGTAAATAAAATTGGTCTTCTTGAACACCCACATGAACAGGGGCATTGCGTTTACTCCAATCAGGAATGAGCTCGTTTAAAGCACGAGGTTCTAAAATGGTCCCAGATAAAATATGCGCTCCAACGGAGGCGCCTTTTTCAAGAACGGCGATGGAAAGCGAACGGTTTTTTTGAGCTAGTCGAATCGCCGCACTCAAACCTGCCGGCCCTGCGCCCACGATCAAAGCGTCAAATTCTAATGATTCTCGTTGAAAAATTTTTCCCATGAACTAAGCTTAAGCCATTTAATTGTGAGAAGAAAGCACTGTCCTGCGCGTGCTCTCGTAAGAGAAGTTGTTATTTGTAGCTCATCTAAAAGCAGTGTACTATCTACTCCCAATCAAAGGGAGGTTTTGTATGCACACTGAAACAATTGATTATCGAGACGGAGATTCCGTCTTGCAAGCTTACGTCGCCTACGATAAAACCAGAAAAGAAAAACGGCCGCTGGTTTTAATTGCACACGCTTGGGCGGGTCGAGATGAATTTGTTGAAGAAAAAGCTCGGCAGCTAGCAGAATTGGGCTATGTCGGTTTTGCAATGGACATTTATGGGAAAGGTGTGTTTGGCGCGAGTAAGGAAGAAAACGGCCGGTTAATGAAACCTTTTATGGACGATCGAAAAATGCTCCACCGCCGTTTGCTAGTTGCTTTAGAAACAGCAAAAACCTTAGCTGTTGCTGATGAAAATAAAATAGCAGCTATGGGTTATTGTTTTGGGGGACTTTGCGTGCTCGATCTGGCACGAAGCGGCGCGGATTTAAAAGGGGTAGTCAGTTTCCATGGGTTATTGAAGCCCGTTGATAATTTGCCAAGTGAAACAATACAAACAATACCGGCAAAAATACTAGCTTTACATGGGCACGACGATCCAATGGTTCCACCCGAGGCCGTTTTTGAATTTGAAAAAGAGATGACAAAGGCAAAAGTTGATTGGCAACTACACGTCTTTAGCAACACGATGCATGCTTTTACTAACCCTTCCGCGAATGATCCCGATTTCGGAACTGTCTATAATTCCGTTGCGGACAAACGTTCTTGGCTTGAAATGAAAATTTTTTTTGAGGAAATTTTTAAGTGAAAATTCTTGTTGGCGTAAAAAGGGTCGTTGATTTTAAAGTTAAAATCCGTGTAAAAGCGGATGGCTCAGGTATTGAAACGGATCAAATAAAAATGTCAATGAATCCGTTCGATGAAATTGCGCTAGAAGAAGCGATCCGCATTAAAGAGAAAGGATTGGCTTCCGAAGTGATTGTCGTTTCCATTGGCGTTGAGCCTTGTCGCGAGATACTGCTCAATGCACTGGCTATGGGAGCTGATCGAGCCCTATTGATAAAAACAGATCAAGCGCAAGAACCGATTCATGTCGCTCACTTACTTAAAGTACTAATTGAAAAGGAATTGCCAACTCTCGTTATTTTAGGCAAGCAAGCTATTGATGACGATTGCAATCAAACGGGCCAGACGTTGGCAGCACTCTTGGATTGGGGGCAGGGGACGTTCGTTTCTAAATGTGATATCGAAGGCGATCAATTGCGCATTGCGCGCGAAGTGGATACGGGGTTAGAGACACTGCTTCTTCAATTGCCAGCGGTAATTACTGCCGATTTACGGTTAAACAAACCGCGTTATCCCACTTTGCCGAACATTATGAAAGCAAAAAGCAAGCCGTTAACTATTTTAACGCCAGAAGAGCTTGGGGTAACGTTAACGCCTCATCTTACAACGCTTAAAATCGAAAGCCCGCCCCAAAGGGCGCCTGGCATTAAAATAAATAATATCAATGAACTATTTAACTTATTAAAACAAAAAGATAAAGTTTTGGCATGAGTGTATTAGTCCTAGCTGAGCACGATAATCAGCAAGTGCGTTTGTCGACATTATGTACGATTACGGCTGCGCGTAAATTGAAGCAGCCAATCTCTATTTTAGTGGCTGGCTACCATTGCCAAGCTGTGGCAAAAAAACTCACGAAATTAGAAGGGATCGACACTATCTTATTAACAGATGACAAAATTTATGAGCATTTTTTAGCAGAAAGTATTGCTCCGTTGGTTCTGCATTGTTCCTCTGAATTTAATTATGTCATGGCTCCTGCTACAACCTTTGGAAAAAATATTCTCCCCCGTGCGGCGGCGAAATTAGGCGCTTCGCAAATCAGTGATGTCATTAAAATTGTCGATGAAAAAACGTACTGTCGCCCGATCTATGCCGGCAATGCGATTGCTACCGTTCAATCGAAAGATAAAAAGCAGATCATCACGGTAAGAAGCACTGCATTTAACTCAGCTGCTTTGGCGGATTATTCCGTGCCAATTCGTGAAATTGAATTTACAGTTGAAAATCTGCATTCAGTTTTTGTTAATGAGGAACGCCAAGGGCAATACCGTCCCGAATTATCGTCGGCTGAAATCGTTATTTCCGGAGGACGAGGATTGAAAAGTAAAGAGAATTTTGACCGGTTAATAAGAATTGCAGACCGGATGGGGGCCGCCATGGGAGCTTCTCGAGCAGCGGTAGACGACGGCCTTGCGCCTAATGATTGCCAAGTAGGGCAGACCGGTCAAGTCGTGGCACCTAAACTCTATTTTGCCATTGGCATATCGGGAGCTGTTCAACATCTGGCTGGGATGAGGAATAGTAAAATTATTGTAGCCATCAACAAAGACCCCGAGGCTCCCATTTTTCAAATTGCGGATTATGGGTTGGTGGGGGATTTAAACGAAATACTCGTACAATGGGAAG
The DNA here is from genome assembly GCF_907164965.1 of Coxiella endosymbiont of Ornithodoros maritimus. Lineage (GTDB taxonomy): Bacteria > Pseudomonadota > Gammaproteobacteria > Coxiellales > Coxiellaceae > Coxiella. The sequence continues at coordinate 1,598 of NZ_CAJRAM010000046.1, read as the reverse complement.
AAGCACTTCAGGAAATGGGTTATTGAGGGAAGTTTTTAAGCTTCGGAGAAAAAGATGTTAATAGGCGTTCCAAAAGAAGTAAAAATAGAAGAATACCGAGTCGGATTAACTCCTTACAGCGTTCGTGAGCTCGTTTTCCATGGTCATCAAGTCATTGTGGAGCGCGATGCAGGGAATGCAATCAATTTCACTGATGAAGCCTATCTTGCTGCAGGTGCGAAAATTGTTGATACGCCTGCAGAAGTTTACCAGGCTGAAATGATTGTCAAAGTAAAAGAGCCGCAACCGAGCGAATATGCGTTGATTCGTGAAGGGAAAATTTTATTTACTTACTTACACTTAGCACCAGATCCTCAACAAGCGCGGGCATTAATAAAATCCGGCTGCATTGCCATTGCTTATGAAACGGTGACTGATAACGAGGGCGGGCTTCCCCTCCTTTCTCCCATGAGCCAAGTGGCGGGTCGCTTAGCTATCCAGGCAGGGGCCCACTGTTTGGAAAAATCTGAAGGGGGAAGCGGCATCCTCTTAGCCGGTGTTCCAGGCGTTTATGCGGGGAAAGTGACAGTTATTGGCGGTGGCGTAGTAGGAAGTAATGCAGTGCGAATGGCCATAGGAAAAAAAGCGCAAGTGACCGTCTTAGACAAGTCCTTACGCCGGTTACAAGAACTCGATTTCCAATTTGGCGGGCGATTAAATACGGTGTATTCTACTGAAAGCAGCATTGAACATTACGTTATCGATGCCGACCTCGTCGTCGGTGCTGTTTTGGTTCCAGGTCATTCGGCGCCGAAACTAGTAAGCCAAGATGTTTTGAAAAAAATGCGCCCAGGATCGGTTATGGTGGACGTTGCCATCGACCAAGGAGGTTGCTTTAAAACTAGTAAACCGACTACGCATAAGAAACCCACTTACGTAATCGACGGGATTGTCCATTATTGTGTAGCGAATATGCCGGGCGCAGTTCCGAGAACTTCTACATTGGCGCTCAATAACGCAACATTGCCTTACGTAATCGCATTGGCGGATAAAGGTTACCGCCAAGCTTTTTTAGATGACCCTCATTTTCTGAACGGTCTCAATGTCTATTGCGGGAAAATAACCCATAAAGGGGTAGCTCAAGGCTTACAGCAAGAGTTCAACCAGCCATTGGCGCTTTTATAATCAAGATTTATTCTCTCTATCGTTATCGAGCTCAATGATTCTACCAGAAGTGGGGGCTTTGGGTCGTTTACGTTGTGCTACTTTTATCCGAATAAAGGCAATGATAAAAAGTATTAATATAATAACGGCAGCGATGATTAGAAGATAGGAAAAAATAAATATCCCCACGATAAAAAGAATAATGAAAACGATCATGCCCACAATTGGCATGATTCCTTCCCATAAACGATGTAAAAATTTTGACATGCTAATCTCTCTTTTGTTGTTAAAATAGCAGGGCTTGTTGGGGCGATGCAAGTAGGGTGGAGCAGGTTTTCACAATGAAATCGTTTTAGGGAATAAAAAACCTCCGTACACGAAGGAAAGCGATGAATTTATCTTCTGAGCAGGCGGAATTAATGGAAAGGTTTGTTTTAATTGAAGCAATTGATTAT
>NZ_CAJRAM010000045.1 GCF_907164965.1 Coxiella endosymbiont of Ornithodoros maritimus | reverse complement strand
GGGGGGGATTTAACGGCGCTGCCGGTTTATGCGAACGGGGAGGGACATTCATCAATTTCATCTGTTTCTGGCAAGTTGTTGGTGTTTATTGGGTTAGTTCCTCCACAACACGCGAGTGAGAATAAGGAGGTCTTGTCGCGGATTAGTAAACGCGGCAATGTGATGTTAAGGACGTTAAGGTAAAACCTGAGGTTGATGAGGCTAATTCATGCGGTGGCTCTGTGAAGCCGCATATACGTTCTTTTCGTCAAAACTGATTGTTGACAACAACCCTGGGGCCATATACGTATAGACCAAAGCAGAATACGGGAAAATAATGATCTCGTCTATCATCCCCGTATTTCACTGCGCTTCATACAGGCTACTTTGCTAAAATTGGAAATAGCTGTGACTTGTGGGTAACAGATGGGATAAGTTTAAAACTTATTTGCTGCGGTTTTTACCTCTCCTGCCCTCTCCCGCAAGCGTAGAGGGATTCTGGAAGGGATGTGTTAGGAGTTTTTATGATTTTATCTAGGATGCAAACTCAGGGCATTTATTGAGGCGTTAATAATTGAGGAGAGGAATCTTGAATCCAGATGCTACGAAAAGCAGTATAGTTGCTGTCTTAATCGGATTAATGGTACTTATTGCTATTTATCTAATGGTGCCTTCGCATCCCGCCGAGCCTCAAGGAATTCTATTACCCACTGCATCCCCCCAAACTCCCGTTCCTGCTGATCAAGTGAGCCTCTATAGTACGATAACAGCTCCCTACGTATATCAACGTTTAGGCAATATCAATCTCCAATTTTATTCGAAAAAACCGACGCCAGAAGGTGAGGCGCGCATCCAAAAGTACGTGAGAGAAATGGCGGCGCGGGTTGGAGCGAACGGAGTAATTGTATCCTTATTTGGTCACACGATGCCGGATGCTGTGAGGGGCGCCATGTCTTCTTATGTTTTTCGGGGTGTTGCTATTTATTCCGTACCGACTATTTAGAGGTTATAAATGATTTTCGATTTTCTTAATATTTTATCGCTGCTAACGATTTTTGCCAGCGTTATTTGGTTAGTGGATATTCTCTGCGGGCGGATTAAAAAAATCCCGACTGAAAAAGGCACTAAGCCACCGCTTATTATTGATTACGCCCGTTCCTTTTTCCCAATTTTATTGATTGTACTAATTATTCGCTCTTTTTTATTTCAGCCATATCGAGTGCCCACAGGTTCATTGGAGCCAACGATCATGCCTGGCGACATGATTTTAGTGAATCAGTACGATTATGGATTGCGAGTTCCATTATGGAATAAAAAAATTGTTGATATTGGTGAGCCGAAAAGGGGTCAAATTGCTTTATTTCGTTGGCCCGTCAATCCGGGAGCTACATTTGTAAAGCGTGTTATTGGCGTACCCGGCGATCGAATCACTTATCAGGATAAAATTTTTTATATTAATGGGAAAGAGATGTCGCAAAAATTTATTAAAAATACACTGGAAATCGGCGACGACGGTAAAACCTGGCCGGCAAAAGAATATGAAGAAGATTTAAACGGTGTTAAACATTTAATTATTTTACGGCCAGATAGACCGGCGCAAAACTTTAAAGATTTAATTGTTCTCAAAGGGAAATACGTGATGATAGGCGATAATCGTGACGACAGCGATGACAGCCGCTCATGGGGCTTTGTTCCCGCCGGCAATTTTATCGGCCGCGCAATTTTAATTTGGATGAGTTGGGATTCTCAAAAAAATCGCGTTCGTTGGGAACGTATTGGTGATCGCTTTTCATAACAATGACCTAAAAAAAGCAGGTGCGCTTTCAAAAAAGCAATAACATACTAATAAATCGGAATATCCTTTTCGCACCGATGATCCTCTCAATTTCAAAGGCACTTCTGAAACAAAGATCAGCTAGCACCAGAAAGTGTGCTCTCTTTAGGCATTCTTTTAACTCTTTGATAAAATTTAGATTTCCGCTTGATGGCGTTGGCTGGAACTCACTGGCCATTGCTTAAAATTATGCCAAACCGGCGGAGAGAGAGGGATTCGAACCCTCGATGGAGCTTTCACCCCATACTCCCTTAGCAGGGGAGCGCCTTCAGCCTCTCGGCCATCTCTCCACAGCAGAAGACATAAGGCATCTATGATAACATCCTGTTAACGGAAAGAAAATCGTTGTGGAGAGCCGTTAGCTACGGCAATAAATACGACTGAAAAAAATCACGAAAACCCCGAGTATCACAGTGCACAGTGGGGGTGAGGTTATGTTATGCAGATTCGTTGGTCTTCCCAGGCTGGTCTTCTGGCTGAGCCAATTTCTCCCGCTGAATCCGCTCATAAATTTCTTCGCGGTGAACAGAAATATCTTTCAGGGCGTCTATCCCTAGACGGACTTGATTACCTTTTACACCAAGAACGGTTATCTTGATGTCGTCTCCAATGATTACCGATTCACCGATACGTCTGGTTAGTATTAACATCTTCCTCTCCTTCTTTGAGGAATCCTTACCTGCAAGCCTTGTGGCAAACCTCCCTATATTTGATTTTAGTATACTGTACAAGTTTAGCGAACTTGTCTCTTAGTAACGCTTCAAAAGGATAATGGAATTTACTGATAAATCAAGTAAATTTTATTTCTTGGTTTAGCTTGAAGGCTGAATGGAGCGTGCGGGCCCCCAGCTCTAGGTACTTCTCGTCGATAACCGCGGAGATCTTAACTTCGGTGGCCGTGATGAGATGGATATGGATTCCTTCTTGGCCTAATGCGCTAAACATTTGAGAGGCGATGCCCGCATGCGAGCGCATCCCTACTCCCACCAAGGAGATCTTAGCAACCTGATCGCTACCTAATACAGCACCTGCGGCAAGCTCGTTGGCTACCTGTTTCATAATCAAAAAAGCGTCTTTATAATCGTCCCTCGGAAGCGTGAAACTAAAGTCAATATTAGCATCAATCGTAGGCACATTTTGCACAATCATATCGACTTCAATATTGGCCTTGCTAATAGGCCCTAGAATATAGCTTGCTAACCCTGGCCTCTCAGGAATGCCCTGGATCGTTAACTTAGCCTGACAGCGATCAAAAGCGATACCCGAAACCAGGGGCTGCTCCGCTGAATCCCACTCAAAAGTGATTAACGTGCCGGGACCTTTGCGCAAACTGGACAAAACTCGCACCGGTACTTTGAATTTACCCGCGAATTCTAAACAGCGATTTTGCAAAACTTTCGCCCCCAAACTCGACATTTCCATCATTTCATCAAAGATAATTTTAGGAATGCGGCGAGCTTGAGGAACAATTTTCGGATCACTCGTATAAACTCCATCGACATCCGTAAAAATTTGACATTCGTCTGCCTCCAGGGCTGCTGCTAATGCAACAGCCGTGAGATCAGATCCTCCGCGGCCTAAGGTAGTAATATCTCCCGTATCGCTAACCCCTTGAAAACCAGCAATGACAGGAACACGCCCTTCTTTTAAATCGTTGTGCAAAATTTCAGGGTTGATGTCCACAATCCGCGCTTTTTTATGCTCATTAGTCGTACGCAATCGAATTTGAGCTGCTGTATATGAATGGGCAGGACAATTACGGGCCTCCAAAGCCATACTCAAAAGAGCAGCTGAAACTTGTTCGCCTGTAGAAATTAAAGTATCATATTCACGCCCATTAGAATCCGATATCGACTGGGCTAATTTGATGAGACGATCTGTTTCGCCATACATAGCGGAAACAACCGCTACCACGGCATGGCCTTCCTGACGCGCTTCAGAAATAAGGCGGGCCACGTTTTGTATGCGTTCGAGATTCGCAACCGAACTTCCACCAAATTTCTGAACGATCAACGCCATAAAAATTATTCCTTTAGCTTTCTCTCAACCCATTTAGGCACAGCTGCAAGCGCCACTTCCAAATTCTCCGGTTTTTCTCCTGCTCCTTGAGCCAAATCGGGGCGCCCCCCGCTGCGGCCACCAACCTTTTCGGCTATCGGCGTCAGTAGTTCTGTCGCATTAAAATGATCTAAGCAATTTTTTGTAACTCCCGCTACTAACTGTACCCGCTTTCCTTCTACCATCGCTAATACGATGGCCGCTTTCCCTAACTTTTGTTTTAATTGATCTACGATTGCTCGTAGCGTCTCACGATCAACGGCTTCCAATCGGATGGCAAGCGTTTTTATGCCGTGCATATCCAGCACTTGGTTAATTAAGCTTTCAAGCTGTTGATTCGCCAGCCGCTGTTTTAATTTTGTTAGTTCTTTTTCCAATTTGCGATGATCTTCTAAAATTTGGCCTAACTTCGCCGTTAAATTATTACGGTTCGTTTTTAATAAAGCACCGAGCGAACGTAATTGTTGCTCAGCGGATTCAATATAGTCTAGCGCAACCTTACCAGTGACTGCTTCAATGCGTCGAATGCCAGCCGCGCAACCGGATTCAGAGACAATCTTAAATAAACCAATTTCCCCCGTTCGCTCTGTATGGGTTCCGCCGCAAATTTCAGTAGAAAAATTACCCATTTCGAGTACACGGACCTCTTTGCCATACCGCTCTCCAAATAAAGCCAACGCACCTTTTTTCTTCGCTTCTTCTGGGGTCATCACTTCGATAGTGGAAAGCAAATTCTCTTGGATCTGTTGATTAACTAATTTTTCGACTGCCTGCAACTCTTCTGGCATAAGAGGTTTAGCATGGGAAAAATCAAATCGTAAACGGTTTGCTTCAACCAGAGAGCCCTTTTGCATCACGCGTTCACCGAGCACACGGCGCAAAGCTTCGTGAAGCAAATGTGTGGCGGAGTGGTTACGCATAATATCAAAACGCGACACATCGACTTCGGCGCGAACTTTATCTTTTACATTTAAACGACCTTTTAACATCTCACCAATATGTAAATAAATACCGCCTTGCTTTTTAGTATCCTCAACACGAAAACTGCCTTTTTCAAAATATAAAAACCCTTGATCGCCGACTTGACCTCCTGATTCTGCATAAAAGGGGGTGCGATCCAGTACTACCACTCCTTTTTCGCTTTTGTTTAATCGGTTGGTAGGCTGATCATTCTGCAGCAAAGAAATTACGTTCGCTTGCGAATTTAACGTTTCATAGCCTACGAATTGCGTTTCGCCGCTAATAGATTTTTGGGCATAATTAGCTACGAATTGATGAGCTTGCTGCGATTGTTCACGCTGGCGTTCCATGGCTTTATCGAATCCTGCATAGTCCATCACAAAACCACGCTCTCTTGCAATATCAGCCGTCAAGTCAGGTGGGAATCCATAGGTGTCGTATAATTGAAAAATTAGATTGCCTGGAATTTGACGGGAAGGTAAGGCAGCCATTTTATGGTATAAAATCTTAAAACCTTTTTTTAATGTATTAGAAAATTGTATTTCTTCCTGCTTGATGGTTTGCTCGATCAGTGCTTGGGATTTACGAAGCAAAGGATAGGCACCCCCGATCTCTTCTACCAACGGTTTGGTTAATTGATAGAAAAAAGGTTCCTCTTGCCCCAATTTATACCCATGACGAACGGCCCGGCGAATAATACGACGCAGGACGTAACCCCGCCCTTCGTTAGAAGGGATCACTCCATCGGCAATAAGGAAAACAACCGAGCGAATATGATCCACAATCACCCGCATTGAAGTATTGTGAAGGTCCTCGGTCTTAAGAAGCACTCTTAACGCTTTGAATAAATACTGGAATAAATCGATATCGTAATTGTCGTGGACACCCTGCATAACAGCCGCCAGACGTTCTAAACCCATCCCTGTATCTACGCTCTGTTTTGCAAGAGGGTGGGGATTTCCTTTTGCGTCGCGGTTGTACTGCATAAATACTAAGTTCCAAATTTCCACATATCGGTCGCCATCTGCCTCTGCGCTGCCTGGTGGGCCTCCAGAGATACTTGGCCCGTGGTCATAAAATATTTCTGTACACGGCCCACAAGGCCCGGTGTTGCCCATTTTCCAGAAATTGTCCTTTTCCCCGCAACGCGAGAACCGCTCTGGATTTATTTTGATTTCCTTAAGCCATATGGACTCAGTCTCAAAGTCATCCTGAAATACCGTCACCCACAATCGTTGAGGCGGCAACTTTAAAACGTTAGTCAAAAAATCCCATGCAAATTTAATAGCATCGCGTTTAAAATAATCGCCAAAACTAAAGTTCCCCAACATTTCAAAAAAGCTATGATGGCGGGCCGTATAACCAACATTCTCTAAATCGTTGTGTTTTCCACCTGCTCGCATACAAGGTTGTATCGAAACGGCGCGCTGATAAGGTCGTATTTCCAGACCCAAAAAAACATCTTTAAATTGCACCATCCCCGCATTAGTGAACAATAGCGTCTGGTCATTTTTCGGTATTAATGAACTACTTGGAACAACTTCATGATCCAATTGTTTAAAATAATTCAGGAAAATTTCTCGTAATTGATTGCTATTCATTTTTTTAAAAAAGTTTATAAATTTGTTTTAAATCAAATCCTCGTTGCAGTAGGAAACGCATCTGATTGGCTGATGGTTTTCTTTTACACTTTTACATCCATGTTTGTTTTTCCAAACCGAAGACAATGTTTCAACCCAGAACGATTCATCACCAGGCATATATTGCTGAATTAAAGAATTCTCAATACCTCGCTGTTGGAGTTCTGCGATGATTCGACGACGGCCGAAGCCAGACTCAATGCGTTGGTGCACGTAGGCTTCGACATATCGCTCATCACTTTGAAGGCCTTCCCTGGCCAGGGATGCCCAACTCGGTTTCAACTTCTGGAAGCTTGTAGCCTCTCGTAACGAATTTTCGCTTTAATTCTTCTCGTGAATGTTCTCGTCTCGCCAAAAGGGAAATTGCACGTACGCAAATCCATCATTCTATTGCATTGACTTCTGCAGCGGCTTTCTCGCCTTGTTGATGCGGCAACAGTTTTTCACGCAAACGTGTTTCAATTTCCTCTACAACTCTTGGATTTTCAAGGAAAAATTGTCGAAGATTTTCTTTTCCTTGGCCGATGCGCTCGCCATTGTAACTGTACCAAGCACCCGCTTTTTCGATCAGTTCATTTTTAACACCAAGGTCAATTAACTCACTTTCACGCGAAATACCAAGACCGTAAAGAATATCAAACTCGACTTGACGGAAAGGTGGCGCCACCTTGTTTTTAACTACCTTTACTCGAGTTTCGCTGCCTAAAATCTCTTCGCCCTTTTTGATCGCTCCAATGCGGCGAATATCCAAGCGTACTGATGCATAAAACTTAAGTGCGTTTCCCCCTGTGGTCGTTTCCGGATTGCCAAACATAACGCCAATTTTCATACGTATTTGATTAATAAATATCACTAAGGTATTGGATTTCTTAATATTTGCCGTGAGTTTACGCAGCGCTTGGGACATTAAACGCGCTTGCAAACCCATATGAGAATCGCCCATATCACCCTCAATTTCGGCTTTTGGCGTCAGGGCGGCAACGGAGTCGATCACGATCAGATCAACGGCGCCCGAGCGAACCAACATGTCCGTAATTTCTAAAGCTTGTTCCCCTGTATCAGGCTGGGATATTAACAAGTCCTCTACTTTAACACCTAATTTGCCCGCATAAATGGCATCCAACGCATGTTCCGCATCCACAAAAGCAGCCGTACCGCCCATGCGCTGACAAGAAGCAATTGTTTGTAAGGCTAGCGTGGTTTTTCCGGAAGCTTCCGGCCCGTAAATTTCAATGATCCGACCCCGAGGTAATCCACCCACACCCAAAGCGATATCCAAGCCCAAGGAACCTGTCGAAATGACATCGATGTCCCGTACGAGTCCGGGATCACCTAAACGCATGACTGAACCTTTACCAAACTGACGTTCAATTTGCGACAAAGCAGCATCCAGCGCATTACTACGATTATCCATTCCGACTCCTTATGAACAGAAGAATTTAATATTCGTATTTATTTAATAGCTATTATTCCACAAATAACGCTAATTGGTATACCGTTGTTACTCATTCTTATTCACTTTCACAGATTCAATTAACCATTTCAATGCATACGTGATGGCGCAATTACGAACATTTTTACGTCCGCTTTCGAAAAAAGTTTTACGACACAGCGCATTACGTCCCTTCTTAGCTATGCCAATCCAGACTGTACCTACCGGTTTTTTTGTGGTGCCCCCACTTGGCCCGGCAATTCCGGTGATGCTCACCGCAATATGGGCATGACTTCTCTTTAATGCGCCCAGCGCCATTTCTCGGGCCACCGACTCACTAACGGCGCCATCCTTTTTGATCAATTGAGGATCAATCCCTAAAAGTTCTACTTTTGAAATGTTGCTATAAGTGACAAAACCACAATCAAACCAGGCTGAGCTTCCCGGCACTCGCGTAATTACGCGAGAAAACCCACCGCCCGTACAGGATTCTGCCGCAGACAATTTCAGCCCCCTAGCTTTCAACACCAAACCCAATTGGCGGCTTAAAGGATAATGATTTACATCCACTTATATAGTATAGCACTCAAAACAAGAGCCCAAAGCCAAATCAAGAAAAAGTTGTATAGATCCTCAGCGCCACCCCTCCAGAATCCCTCTCCCGCTCGGGAGAGGCTAGGAGAGGCAAATAATTACAATCTCTCCAAATCATAACACAGCCCTTGAGTATCTCGACGGCTTTCACTAAGCTTTTAATAATGGAACTTCAAACAAAATCGCCAACGACGCAAAACGATTTTAGTCAGCACACACCCATGATGCGTCAATACTTACGCATTAAAGCCGACTGCCCCGATCTTTTAGTTTTTTATCGCATGGGTGATTTCTATGAATTATTTTATGATGACGCTAAAAAAGCGGCGAAATTATTAAATATTACGCTAACCGCTCGAGGTCAATCGGCCGGCCATGCCATTCCGATGGCCGGTGTTCCCTACCACGCCGTCGAAAATTATTTAACAAAACTAGTTCGACTCGGTGAATCCGTTGCCATTTGCGAACAAATTGGAGACCCCTTAACCAGTAAAGGTCCTGTCGCTCGCGAAGTAACCCGTATTATCACCCCAGGTACCGTGAGCGACGAAGCACTGCTTGATGAACATCGCGACAACACATTAATGGTAATTCATCAAGAGAAAAATCGTTTCGGCATCGCGACGTTAGATATTACCAGCGGGCGTTTTTTGATTCAGGAAATTATTTCTGAAAATACGCTATTCGCTGAAATTGAACGTATTCGCCCGGCAGAACTTTTAATCAGTGAAGAAAATAATGTTCATCCGCTTAAAGCCGATTCCATCAAGCGCCGGCCTCCGTGGGAATTTGATCATGCCACTGCACTCACTTTATTGTGCCAAAAATTTCAGACAAAAAGTTTGGATGGATTTGGTATTACTCATTTGCCACTGGCCATTACGGCGGCAGGATGTTTACTGCAATATGTTAATTACACACAAAAAAGCGCACTGCCTCATATTCACTCCATTCAAGCTGAACAAAATGAGGAAGCCCTATTTATCGACGCTAACACCCGCCGTAACCTGGAATTAATCACCAATTTACAAGGCAAAGAAGTTCACTCTCTGGCTTGGCTGCTCGACCACACAGCCACCCCCATGGGAAGCCGATTATTACGCCGCTGGATTAATCGGCCCTTGCGCGACCAAATTTTATTGCAACAAAGACAAAACGCGGTTTCTACCCTTTTCGAAAAAAGAAATTATTCGGAAATCTATGAAAATTTACGCCATATCGGGGATTTCGAAAGGATAGTGACACGCATCGCACTTCGCTCTGCTCGGCCGCGAGATTTAATGCAACTGCGCGAGGCGCTCGGTGTATTACCAACCCTTCACCAACAGCTCACTAACTTGCCACTTAATAAACAATTACAAGAAATTAAAAATAACCTTGGTCTTTTTGATGAATTATTTCGATTATTACAAAAAGCGATTATCGAAAACCCACCGATGGTTATTCGCGATGGCGGCGTGATTGCCGACGGTTATGACGCGCCATTGGATGAACTGCGCAATATGAGTACTAACAGTCACCAATTTTTAATTGACTTAGAACAAAAAGAGCGTGAACGCACCAAAATAAACACACTTAAAGTTGGTTATAATCGCATCCATGGTTATTACATTGAAATTTCACGCGCTCAAGCTAAAGAGGCCCCCCCCGAATATATTCGGCGACAAACTCTAAAAAATGTGGAACGTTACATTACTTTCGAATTAAAAATTTTTGAAGACAAAGTGTTAAGCAGCCGCTCCCGCGCGCTGGCCCGGGAAAAAGAACTTTACGAACAATTATTGGATAACTTAATCGAAAAATTAATTCCTTTACAAGAATGTGCAAGTGCAATTGCAAACCTGGACGTTTTAAACACCCTCGCTGAACGGGCTGACACGCTTAATTTTAACGCCCCACAGTTTTGCGATTACCCTATTATTAAAATTGAGGCTGGGCGTCACCCCATTGTGGAAAATGTAATGACCGATCCGTTTATGCCCAATGACACTTATCTCGACGAAAAGCGCCGAATGCTTATCATTACTGGCCCGAATATGGGTGGTAAATCTACTTACATGCGGCAAACAGCTTTAATCACTTTACTCACCTATATTGGTAGTTTCGTACCCGCTAAAAACGCGCAACTTGGACCCATTGATCGGATCTTCACTCGTATCGGTGCGGCAGATGATTTAGCCAGTGGCCGATCAACCTTTATGCTAGAAATGACTGAGACTGCGGCGATTATGCATAATGCGACAGAAGAAAGTTTAGTGCTAATGGACGAGGTTGGCCGCGGTACCAGTACGTTTGATGGGCTTTCGTTGGCTTACGCTTGCGCTTCTTATTTAGCAATAAAATTAAAAGCTTTTACATTGTTTGCAACCCATTATTTTGAATTAACAGCTTTAGCTTCGACGCTACCGGCGGTTAAAAATGTTCACTTAGACGCTGTGGAGCACGAAGAAAAAATTATTTTTTTACACGCTCTGAGGGAGGGGCCGGCGAATAAAAGTTATGGGTTGCAAGTAGCGCAGTTAGCAGGAATTCCTCGCTCAGTAATTCAGCATGCTCGGCAAAAATTAGAAGAATTGGAAAATCCTATTATTGCTGAAACCCAACAACCACAGCAAAATGAACTTTTTCTGTCAGTAGAAAATCCTGTTTTAACGCAATTAGACAAATTAAATCCCGATAACCTAACGCCCAAACAAGCTTTAGATATCCTTTATCAATTAATTCAGTTAAATCAGCAAAAATGAAACCATTACATTCCGATATTGCCATTATTATCCCTGCTTACAATGAACAAGCTAGCATTCGCAGTATTGTCGAACCTATTTTTTCTTTTACCGATAAAGTGATCATCGTCGATGACGGCAGCACCGATGATACTGCTGCTCAACTCAGCGATCTGCCCGCTATAATAATAAAAAACCTTATTAACCAAGGAAAAGGAGCAAGCCTAATGCGGGGTTTTCAACACCTACAACAATTGAAGGTACGTGCGGCAATTTGCATGGATGCCGACACTCAACACGACCCTCAGGACATACCTAAATTTATTGAGGGCATGAATGAGTATCCGAACCAGATTATCATCAGCACGCGCACACATAATGCTGAAAACGCACCTAAATGCGCCACCGTGCCAATCAAGTCGCCGTTTTTTCATCTCGTGGACAGCAGGCCAGCGAATCATTGATACTCAATCCGGTTATCGCCTCTACCCCATCAAATTTTTACAATATTGTCTTCCACGACCCCGGTCTCAAGGTTTTGCTTTTGAAAGCGAGATATTAATTCGAGCTGCGCGACGTGGGTATCTGACAGTTTCAATTTCTATTCAATCGCATTACCCTCAAAATTTGAGGCCTAGCCATTACAAACCTTTTGTTGATACGGTAAAAATTACAATGATGGTAAGTTGGATGCTTTTATCCAGTGGCTTGTATTTGTCGGGATTATTTCGAACTTTATTTAAAAAGAGGAATTTTTAAAGGATTTAAGGATGGAAGCAAAACTCACCCCTGCACAAAAAAATTCGAGAGTTGTCTGAGCAAATTGTATTAGCGCAACGCCCTATACGGATCTTAGATGCGATTAAGTGGGATGAGAGTATTAAGGAAGTCTTTTTTAGGGATAAATTTAGGGATAAATTCGCTAAATTGCCGCCGCTAAATACCGAATATTATCAATAAAATGACCTTGGATTTGACCTCGCTCAAAAATTACAAGAATTTTATAACATCGAACATCAGATTAATCCTACATTTGGTAAATACAGTGCAATTAGCACCCTAATTCAGCAACGTTGTCGCGAATATCCCGATCTCACTCACCTTTTAAAAGCGCGAGGCACTCAAGAATTTTCCAAAATTTCTCAAGACCTTTATTGTAGCTGCAACGAAGCTTTCTATGCCGGAGCCCCTAGTTTAAGAGATCTTTCATTGACAGTTAGCAAAGCGCTTGATCACATTGGTGAAAAAACGCTGACAGAAAAATATAAAAATAAATACACGACTAGAGAAACCGTTAAAATTTTAAGCGATCGTTTAGAAAAATATTTTAGGAAGAAAAAATATTCACGTTAAACTTAGCGATAATATCCTGGCAGACGCCTCATCTGGTACTGATGCAATTAAATTGCGAGAAGGTCTTAAATTTAGCAAACTTGTTATCCAACTTTATGAAGTTCACGAAGGTTTGGTACATCTAGGCACCACGTTAAACGGCCTTGAACAAAAGATATCTACCTTATTTAAGTAAAGGACCGCCATCGACAACCGTTATTTTATTCAAGAAGGAGTGGCTATTTTAACGGAACTTTTTACCTTTTCTTCGTACCCTGCTCGAGCACGACGTATCAACAACCGCGTCGTCGCCATTAATATGGCCGAAAATGGCGATAATTTTATCGATGCTTTTAATTTCTTTCATGAAAAGGGCCAGGCTGAGGATGAAAGCTATTACGACGCTGTGCATATTTTTCCTGGCAGCACCCCCGATCAAGCTCCTTTTAGCAAAGATTTATCTTATTCCAAAGGATTTATTTTAATTTACAATTATATTCGCCTTAGGATAGGGAGCGGTGATCTTTCTCAACTTCCTTAAATATTCACCGAAAAAAAAGATTTAGTTAATATTCATTTATTAAAAGAATTAGCTGAAGAAGGATTATTGACTCCGCCCCAATACATCCCGCCCCAATTTAAAGATTTACCAACTCTCAGCGCTTGGGAAGTTATTCGCTCTTCTTAAATCAATTAAATTTGGAACAATTAGCGAGGAAGTATCGAAATATTTTGTAATGCTTTGATTTCAGGAGGTTCTAATTCTTTCCAAGCCCCTCGACGTAAGGATTTTGGTAATATTATTGGACCAAATCGTACGCGTATTAATCGGCTCACTTTAACGCCTTGAGATTCCCACAACCGCCGCACGAGACGATGTTGCCCTTCAACGACGACCACATGAAACCAACGATTTTTTCGGTCTCCACCAACGTCCACAATATCTTCAAAACGCGCCTTCCCATCTTCCAATTCAATACCATGGGCTAATTTTTTGGTCATTTCGGCATCGACGGCACCCAGTACGCGCACCGCATATTCACGTTCAACTTGAGCGGAGGGGTGCATTAATCGATTGGCCAATTCGCCTTCATTGGTGAATAACAATAGGCCGGAGGTGTTGATGTCTAAACGACCGATAATTACCCAACGGCCATCCTTCAAACGCGGCAGAGTTTCAAAAACCGTCATCCGTCCTTCTGGGTCTTTACGCGTGCATATTTCCCTTTCCGGTTTGTGATACAAGAGGACGCGTACTTGTTCAGGAGCGCTAAACGAAGATAATTGCCCATCGATATAAACGAGGTCTTGTTCAGTGATACGATCACCTAATTGCGCCAGCCGTTGATTGACCTTGATACGCCCTTCCGCGATCATTTTTTCAATTTCGCGACGTGAACCATGACCGAACCGGGCTAGCACTTTTTGAATGCGTTCTTTCAAAGCCTCTCCTTAATCCTCTTCCGCAAGTGGGAGAGTGGAAGGTTCAATTCCCTCAGGAGCCTTCTTTTCAACGAGCAATGCTAACTGTTCATCAAATTGAGCTTCTATTTTTTCTAAATCGACAACTTCTTCCAACGGCGGTAATTCCTCTAAACTTTTTAAATTAAAATAATTTAAAAAAGTTTTTGTCGTGCCAAATAAGGCTGGTTTTCCAGGCACATCGCGATGGGCCACTACACTGATCCATTCACGATCTAATAATTTTTTAATAATATCGCTGCTTACCGCCACTCCACGGACTTCTTCAATTTCGCCTCGGGAAATGGGTTGCCGATAAACAATCAGCGCTAAGGTTTCCAACAAGGCACGGGAATAACGGGCGGGGGTTTTTTTCCATAAGCGTTGTAACCACGGTGAAAAATTGGGCCGCGCTTGAAAACGATATCCGCTCGCTACTTCTTGTAAATCCACTCCTCGCTCTCGATAATCCTCTTTAAGTTCAGATAATAAATTTTTAATTTCGGGTAAAGAAATTGGGTTCTGCTCATCAAATAATTGTTGTAAACGCTCTGGCGTTAAAGGTTCAGCAGAGGCGAATAAGGCGGCTTCAATAACGATTTTTAGATTGACTTCACTCATTTTTCCATCCTTTAGCCCGAATGTGAATTAGTGCAAACGGCTCAGCTTGCACGAGTTCAATGACGGATTGACGAATTAATTCTAAGGTAGCAATTAAAGTAACGACAACACCCATCCGCCCCTCTTTTAAAGTAAATAAACAGCTAAAAACAATAAAATTTTTTTTATCAAGCAACGATAAAATTCGCGACATCCGTTCGCGAATAGATAAAGACTCGCGCGCAATGGAATGAGCGTTATAAAGCGAAGCTCTTTGTAATACGTCTTTCAACGCGTTTAGTAATTCTGGCAATTCTACCGTGGGATGAATTTTAGCGATATTCATCGGTGGCACAGCCGCATCAGCAATAAAAGTATCACGTCCCACACGAGGCAGTTGATCTAGATCGTAAGCCGCTTTTTTATAACGTTCATATTCTTGTAAACGACGTATCAATTCTGCGCGTGGGTCTTCCTCATTTTCTTCTTCTACAACGGGTCGCGGTAATAAGAGGCGCGATTTAATTTCCGCCAACATGGCTGCCATCACCAAATACTCCGCCGCTAATTCAATTCTCATTTCACGCATCAAATCGACAAATTGCATATATTGCCGGGTGATTTCAGCGATGGGTATATCTAAAATATCAATGTTATGTTTTTTTATTAGGTAAAGCAGAAGATCCAGCGGCCCTTCAAAAGCTTCCAAAAAAACACGCAATGCATCCGGCGGAATGTAAAGGTCTTCTGGTAGCTTACTCAAAGGCTGGCCCGATACCTTAACTTCAAACCTGGTTAATTGATTAACAACCCCTTGATTTTCCATCAGTATACTCAAAATGCTAGTAAGCATAGTACCTTATATTGCTGCTCTTATCCATCACCCAATGGGATTTAGGGGGCTAAGAGAAACACCGATGGTGCTTTTCTTAGCCTTTTAGCCGGGATCAACTATGTTTGAATTGCTGTGAGCAAGTTTGAAAACTGGATAATAAATAGTCATTTTACACACCTTATTCACAGCTTCACAGTGATACCGCAGTTAGCGATTTTTTCTGTTCAAATTTTTTTAATCTGGCATTGGCGATAACAATAATTTTTCGTATTAGTGCTACAAACGCTACCATTTTCTTTTTCCCTTTTTTAACGAGCCCCTCATAAAAGCTCTTTAATTCTGAA
>NZ_CAJRAM010000044.1 GCF_907164965.1 Coxiella endosymbiont of Ornithodoros maritimus | reverse complement strand
GACGGCGAAAGAGACTATGCCGTAAAGATAAAATAGGAAGCCCCTGCTCGCCCCCTTAATTTATTGAAATTGGGGACTAACGTTGTTCTATGGCAGATAGTAAGTGAAACACTTACTAAATGGGACTAAAAAATTTGAACATCGAGAATAGACGCTTTTGCAAAGCATAGCGGAGTTTTTTTAGGTTCTCACTCACTTATCCACTTGGATAGCGTTATCAATAATTTTCTGCGCCTGATTATTGCTAGATATAGTAAACTTAGAACGCTGTTTGAATTCGCCGCTGCGTTTTTGGTAGCGACGAATAGTATAGCTAACAGGGTTGTATTCCTGTTTGCTTCGGCTCCATGTTTGGATTTTAAAAAGAATGGTGTGCAGTGTGCACCATGCGCCTTTCGTTAGAACGACTTTATCGAGCTCTTTAAGAGTCACCACACCGTCTTCAACATATTCGACGGTCAAATTCATCAACGGATTCTGCCACGTTCTTTTTTCCTGGTTTAACGCCTCTTCAGTGTAGCCAAAATTGAAATTCATACAAGGGGATGTATTGACTGCCGTCATTGATGAGCCAGCTTTCAAAAATGACCAGCTCTTTAGCGTGGATCGAAAAGTCACAATCAACAGGGTCAAAATGCCGAATAGGTCAGCGCGATTTGGCTAAGGTAATCTGTGGAAGGAAAAGGCGTTATTCGCGCGCCAACCCGGCCTTCTCAGCGGCTTGCTCAAAGTTAAAAAATAATTGACTCAAACGATGGCTTTTTTTATTTGGAGCTATCTGGTGTTATGACATCCTTGCCACCATTGCAGATGTTAGCCACCCTTACAGGCGCTCTGCCGTTTTCTAATTGGCGATTCTATATGGGGTGTGGTTATTTTCGTTCGTTAAAAAACTGACGGTAATGAAACATTAAGAAGTGTTGAAAAAATATCAATCAATATCATGGGGCTATCAATAAATTTTATGCGCGATGGTGTACCAAGTTTATTTAATTACCCTAATCTAGCAGAGATAAAACCGGCCCTTGAGATTTCTTCTTTTTTTAACCGTGAGGCCTTAAAAAAGGATATATCCGTCGATATTTGTCTATGGTTGTTATTCTCAACAGCCCAAGCCTTTGGAGGCACGCTTGTTTTGACCGACGATGCGAAATCATTTTCAGTCTTACTATTTGACTAGTGACAGAGGGGTTGATCCCGGCTGGACCATCTCTATTAATCATGCTCAACGGCCATAATTTACAGCTAATCAACGAAGTTAAAAATGTGTAACTAGAATACGGAAGAGTAAAA
>NZ_CAJRAM010000043.1 GCF_907164965.1 Coxiella endosymbiont of Ornithodoros maritimus | reverse complement strand
TAAGCCGGGCTAGGTTTTGGCTCAGGAATTTTTACTGATCTGTAACGGTCATTTACATGCAAAACACCTTCAAAATTGAAATTATCCAACGATCAAAAACAAACCATGCTCGTGTAACGAAAATAACCACACCCCATGGCGAGGTGGTCACCCCCGCTTTTATGCCAGTGGGAACTCGGGCATTCGCTAACCATTTAACGCCGTACGATTTGGTGGCTGCACACAGTCAAATTATTTTGGGCGGGAACACCTATCACATGTTAGTCGCTCCGGGCTTGGAAGTGATTCAAGCGGTGGGGGGAATGCACGCGTTTATGGGATGGGATAAGCCGATGCTGACGGATAGTGGGGGGTTTCAAGCTTTTAGTCTGTCCAAAAACCGGCAAATTTGTACCCTTGATAAGGAAGGAGCCCACTTTAAATACCCCGCAACGGGGAAACTCATCCATTTAACCCCAAAATCCTCTATTGATGCTCAAAAAGCGATTGGTGCTGACATTATAATGGCTTTCGATGAATGTACCCCAGAAAATGGCGGTCGCAAAGCTGCCCTAGATGCCTTGC
>NZ_CAJRAM010000042.1 GCF_907164965.1 Coxiella endosymbiont of Ornithodoros maritimus | reverse complement strand
TTCGATGAATGTACCCCAGAAAATGGCGGTCGCAAAGCTGCCCTAGATGCCTTGCAGAGAACGCATTACTGGCTTGCCAAATCAAAACAAGCGCACGTCCAATCACCCTACTCACTTTACGGGCACCGGCAAGCCTTGTTTGGTATTATCCAAGGTGGTAGTTTTCGAGATCTTAGAGAAAAAAGTGCACAAAGTATAGTTGATATGGACTTGGATGGCATTGCTATTGGTGGTGAGGTGATCGGTTTCGATATGGCAAAAACTTGTCAGATTATCGACTGGGTGAGGCCCCTTTTGCCCGAGGGAAAAACACGTTATGCCATGGGAGTGGGGCTCTCCCCTCAAGATTTAATCGACGTAGTGGCGGCAGGGATCGACATTTTTGATTGTGTTGCTCCAACACGAAATGCCAGGCACGGAGCACTTTATCACGGCCACTGCATTATCGAAAATGGATGGCTAAGATTCATCAGCGAACAGGAAAACGGTCGGATTCAGATCAAGAAAAGCATTTACTCTAAAGATGAAACTTCCCTCTTGGCAGGATGTGACTGTTATACTTGCCAACACTTTTCTCGTGCTTATTTGCATTATCTCTTTAAGCAAAAATCGACGCTGTACGCTCAGTTGGCCTGTATTCACAACATCCACGTTATGCAAAAAACCTGTTGTTTTTTACGACAATTAATTGTTCAGGTACAATAATGGTATGAAGAAACTTTTGCTCTTGTTAACTCTCTTCTTTGCTTGCCTCCAGGCGCAGGCAAAAGATTATCAGATTGAGATGATTATTTTTTCACATTTTACTGCTCAAAATAAATCGGAAGAACAATGGTCCGACCTAGATCCTGGCAGAATTAATTTTAATCGTGCGCGACCGATTTATTCTTTGCCCCCTTCACAATTTATTTTAAAAAACGAACAGCACCGGTTAGACCAAAATCCAGCTTATCATATCTTATTACATATCGCTTGGCGGCAGTCAGTCGTTGATGCTCCTCTTGTTCGAGCTCGTTTTATTCAAGAGAATAATGTGGAGGGCACCATCCGTGTTAGTGTTAAACGTTACTTGAACGTGGGGTTAAATTTAGTGTTTAAAAATAATTCTAACTATTTTTATCTTTCACAAAATCGTCGCATGCGGAGTAGTGAATTAAATTATGTGGATTCCCCGTTTTATGGTGTATTAATTAAAATCGTTCCTATGAAGGGATAATAAATTATCCTCTATTTTTTTATTCACACTTAGGAGCGACCATGTAAATTCCGGGTGCGTTACGTAGATAGCCTTTATAGTCCATTCCATAACCAAAAACGTAGTGGTTACCTACTTTCAAGCCCGTAAAGTTGGCGTGTTGATGGCCACCAGGCAAACGAGCGTCGCATTTATCCACAAGAACGGCGGAATACACTTCTCTCGCTCCACATTTCTTGCAATAATCAATAATAGTCCCTAAAGTGAGACCCCCATCAAGAATATCATCGACGACTAAAACTGTGCGACCCCCCATGCTGCAAGTGGGTTCTGCTTTCCATTCTAAATTTCTACTTCGCGTTTCCCCGCGATAGCGGGTTGCGTGGACGTAATCAACTTCAAGCGGAAAATCCAAGCGCGGCAATAAATTGCCAAGAGGAACAATACCGCCCACGACAACACATAAAAAAATGGGATTTGAAGAAGACAATGCTTGGCTGATTTCTATGGCCAGTGTGTCCAGAGCGGCTTCAACTTCCGTTTTTGAATAGAGGCAAGTGGCTGTTTTAAATACTTCACGAATATTTTCAGGTAAAATCATCTGAACCTCGTCGCTCTTTTTCGTTGCATCGATCAGCATGTTCATTATCATTTTCTCTTTTTTCTTTTTTTACTAATAACCCTTCCGGGACGTAAATTGTTTGCGTGGGGAAAGCACACTCAGCGCCATAAGTGGTAATGATATTTATAATTTTTAACATTATTTTTTGTTGAATGGCTTGAAACTTTACCCACTCCGTTGTTTTTGTGAAAGTGTACACCATCATATTTAACGAAGAAGGAGCGAACTCGAATAAATTAACAAATAAAGTTTGCGTTACATCAATTTCAGGATTGTTTCGCAACATTTCTTCAATCGCTTTGGCTAACTCCATAATTTTACTGGCGTCCGAATAACGCACGCCGACAATAATTTTTAGACGTCGATTTGTCATTCGTGAAGGATTTTCAACAGCCACATTGGATAAGATTCCATTAGGAACATAAAGTGGACGCTTATCAAATGTCCGAATTCGCGTCAATCGCCAGCCAATGTTTTCGACAGCGCCTTCGATTTGTCGATCCGGCGATCGAATCCAATCTCCCACGGAAAAGGGGCGATCCCAGTAAATCATCATGCTACCAAAAAAATTACCCAACGTATCCTTTGCTGCAAAGCCAATAACAGCCATGCCCACGCCACCAAAAGCTAATAGCGCCGATATTTTAATACCGATCGTTTGCAATAACATTAACAAAACGAAGGCAATAATAACGACGCGCGTTAGTTGGGCGATGGCATGTACGCTAGTTTCATCGCTAACCTTACCCACTTTTTGACGAGCTTGATGCGTCATTCCATCTTCTAGATAGCGAATAAATCGCATTGCAAACCAAAAAATAATGACCAAAATGAAAATCAGACGACCCGAGGAAAGTGCATTCGTAAAATCGTCGTTGGAAAAAAATAATGTGGTTAGGATAGAAACGGCAAAACTAACAATGATGACCCAGATGTAAACCTGTAACGGCTGATGCAGCGCTTGTAAAAAAGCTTGCAACCAAATTCGCTGCTGTCGCTGGAATCGAGGCAATAATCGACGGTAAAGCAGCCATTCTAAAACACTGGCAATGTTGCCGATAATAAGAAGAAGTACGATTTTAATGATGGAATTATGGGTATTTAATAACGGACTCACACCTCCACCTACCCTCTTCATTTAGAAGAAGGGATTTAAAGTTCAAAAATTAATAATGATACCTCAAATTAGAATCCCATGCCTCCCCTATCCCATACCATTAACCACAAGTGATAAAGACTAAAAAAATTTACCTGCGTCGGCATGATGAAAGGCTCCCTAACCCAGCGGGAATCGTTGAAGTCGCTGCTGAGATTCTGAATTGCGGTAATGGAGAAGGTTATCCAGAATCGCGATCACTCCTTCACGGCTATTGCAAATGGTTAATAAATCGCAGCCGGCTTCCAGCGCCTGAGCGGCGCGAGTCGGATAGTCGCCTATAACGGCAGCCCCTTGCATAGTTAAATCATCACTGATGATAACTCTTTGAAAATTAATACGTTTTCTCAACATATCTTGCAGCCAATAACGTGAAAAGGTTGCTGGCTTTTCATCAAAAGCTGGGTAAATAATATGGGCGGGCATAATAGCGTCTAAGCGCGAGCTTAATCCTGAAAAAGGAAGCCAATCGCACTGGAGAATCGCTTCTGGGTCGCGTTCATCGATGGGCAAAGCTTGGTGGGAGTCGGCGGTTACTCCACCATGCCCCGGGAAATGTTTAGCCACCGCTGGCATTTGATGCGCGTGCAGGGTATCGATTACGATACTGCCCAAGGCTTCAACAACCCTTGGGTCACCACTGAAACTGCGTTCATCGATGATTTCGTTTTTGCCCTGGTCGACGTCTAGTATCGGCGTCATATTGACATCCATCCCCACTTCTTTTAATTCATGAATCGCCGTTTTCAACATATTTTTTAACTGCTTTCGTGTTTGAACCGGGTCCCGCCGGTAACGCTCTCCAAAATAACGCATGCTTGGCAGGTCCGTAAATCCCTGATGAAATCGCTGAACACGCCCCCCCTCTTGGTCCACAGCCACAAACAGCGGACGAATTTTTTTAATTGATTGAATGAGCGAACGAAGTTGGGAGGGGTTTTCATAGTTACGAGTGAATAAAATAACTCCAGCGACCTGGGGATGTTGAAGCAATTCACGCTCTTGCGGCGAAAGCGCCGCATCCTCAAGGTCAATAATGGCAAAACCCAATGATTTTATTCCTTATTTTTTTTCTGGCTTATTAAAAGCATTGGGCAGATGATGCACGTTGCCTTTTGAGGTTAATCCCTTAATTTTAGCGACTCCTTCCTTTTCCATCTCATCGATACGCAAAATCATATGCATAGGAATATAACTTCGTTTTACACCCTGGAATTCTGTTTTCAATTTTTCTTCCAAAGTATCGACAATAAGGGAATTACCTTCGGAGAAGAGTAATTCCTCAAATTCAATAAAGCCCATCAGATTTTCTTCCGACATGAATCGAGCATAAATTTCATAAATTTTTTCATCTTGACTAAAAATGACTCGATAAATGCGTTGTTTTTCGTGCATTGCTACCTCAGGAACCTTTCATCTCATTTAGATATTGAGTTTCTTCAGGCGTAGACTCCCGACCCAAAAGAGCATTCCGTTGCGGAAAACGCCCAAAGCGCCGAATAATACGATGATGGTGATTTGTAAATTTAAAAAAGCTTTCATAAATGACTTGTGTTTCAGGTAAGGCCAGTTCAAATAGTATTTGATAACCTCGGATCGAAATTTCATGATGATGTAAATCTTCAGAATGCAACAGCGGAAATAATAGAACACCCGTTCGATGAGGCTAAGCTTATGATCATCGTGCTTCTCGACACCATTCACGCGAATACTTAACGCGTAATCATCCTCGGCAAACGCTTTGGGGGAATCACAGTAGACATGGCGAGAAAATTGATCCAAAGTAATAATCAACGCTAGTTGACCACGAGGGCTCTTCTCCCATTCGACACACTTGCCGTTGATGGCCTTTTCAAGATCTCGGCTAAACTTTTCGGCAATTTCCCGATCAACCTCATGGCTTTCCCCAAACCAGATTCGGGCTCGAGTCTCGGAAGGGACAATAGTCTCCTCTACCCCTCCAAACCAAAATTTTAGAATTTCATCAATACGATCCATAACGGCGCCTTTATATCATGTTATTGGAACGAGGTAAAACCATTCCCCGTCCCTTTTTCTTCCCCACAGCTATAACCCTCAACCTTCAATACAGACCCAATCGCCAGCAGAAACCCAGTCAAAAAGTTCGACAATATCGTGATTGTGCATACGAATGCAGCCTCTAGAACCCGCTTTCCCCATCATGATTTCATCCCCAGAACCATGTATATAAACATAGCGGCGCATGGTATCGACCTTTCTTAAACGATTTTTACCTACTTCAAGGCCAGAGAGCCATAAAATCCGTGTTAAAACCCAATCCCGGTCTGGGTAGCGACGACGTTTAAGCGCTGGAGAATAAACTTCCCCCGTGGGGCGTCGTTCCACGAAGACCGTATTAGGTGGGCAGCCTTCTCCCACTTTAGCTCGTATGATGGTCAAGCGTGGGGTTTTTTCACTGTTGATCAGCTCACCTAGACCGTTCCGCGGGCAGTCGATACGAGGTAGCGCTTGATTACTTGGTTGTCTCGAAAAATGGTCAAACTTTGGCTAGGAATGTCGACAATGAGATGAGTGGTCATTATTGCTTAATACACCGGACAACACCCCATAAACAATGGGGTGTTTGAGTTTGAAGGTTTATGCGGTCAATTTAGTCGTTATCGCTGTTGTTGTCCATTTGATCGTCGGATTGATCGTTTTGATCGTTATTTTGATCCGCATTGCTGTTGTTGTAATCTTGATCCGTTGGCTGATTATTAGAAGCATCAGCGTTCTGACCTTGATCATCATTGTCAGCCAGCAAAAATTGATTCACTGCTGATGTTAATAGATTATGTGCAGACGCGTTTGTAGTCAATGCTGAAACTGCGCATACATTGCCTAACATTAACAAAGCAACACAAATTTTTTTCATGGTATTCTCCCATAAGCAATTTAGAATTTTGAAAACCTTTATAAAAATACGATCATAGGGCCGCTTACAATTCGCCAGGCTGAACCATAATATATTGATTTACGAGCACCTCAGCGTATCTAGAAGTACCTAAGCAGCGGAGCACAGAAAATCAATAAACTATAGCCAGTATAGTAGAATTGTAAACAGCCCCTAATATGCACTCATTTTTCAAAACAGGCAAGGAGTTCTACATCCCTATTCCTTTTAGGTAATCCACTACTTGATTGATCAAATCTTTGTCTTCACTATTGAACCATTTCGCATCCGTCCAGCGTCGAAGCCAGGTTAGTTGCCTTTTAGCCAATTGACGAGTAGCCACAATAGCTTTGTGGCGCATCGCTTCATAATCATACTCTCCCGCCAAATATTCCCAGGCTTGTCGATAACCTACCGTTCGTACAGCCGGTAGATCAGAATTTAAATCTCCACGATTATAGAGTTGCCTCACTTCTTCTAGAAAATTATTTTTTACCATTTGGTCAAAACGTCTTTCAATTCGCTGATGTAACCAGCTTCGATTTTCGGGTGCTAGTATTAAATTGATAAATTGATAAGGCAATGCTTTGAAACGTTTTAAGGATTGGTAGAAAGATAAAGGCTGTCCTGTTATTTCATAAACTTCAAAAGCGCGTTGAATTCGCTGAGCGTCATTGGGATTAATTCGAGCCGCAGATTTTGGATCAATCGTGTTTAATTTTTCATGTATTTTTGCCCACCCATGCTGCTCTGCTTGTTCTTGTATTTTTTTTCTAACGGTTTCATCAGCGGTAGGCAAATCAGAAAACTCTTGCTCCAAAATGCGAAAATACAATATGGTTCCGCCGACGAGCAAAGGTGTTCGGTTTCTAATTTCAATCGCTTTAATTTCGTTTAAAGCATCTTTATAAAATTGACCCGCTGAATAAGGAAAACCGGGATCACAAATATTAATTAATCGATGCGAAGTGAGCTGAAGTTCTTCTTCGTTAGGTTTAGCTGTGCCAATGTCAAGGCCACGATACACCATAGCAGAGTCAACGCTAATAATTTCAAACGGTAATTTTCGAGCTAACGCAATAGCTAAATCCGTTTTGCCG
Source organism: Coxiella endosymbiont of Ornithodoros maritimus (assembly GCF_907164965.1). Taxonomy (GTDB): domain Bacteria; phylum Pseudomonadota; class Gammaproteobacteria; order Coxiellales; family Coxiellaceae; genus Coxiella. The sequence goes on along the minus strand of NZ_CAJRAM010000042.1, from coordinate 5,053 downwards.
CTGGCCGTTGGCCCCATTAAACAAACAATAAATGGATTTTTATTCACGTTTATTGTCCGCGCAAAAAAAATGTATCTAACTCGTCAATATCGAATTGTTTCCAGGTCGGGCGGCCGTGATTGCATAATCCGCCGTGTTCGGTTTTTTCCATTTCTCGCAATAAAGCTTCCATTTCTTCTATGGCTAAATAATGAGGGGCGCGCAGCGCCGCATGGCAAGCGAGAGTTGCAAGTGCGACATTAATTCTTTCACCGACGCAAGAAGTTGTATTATGAGTAATTAAATCAGCAAGCACATCGCGAATTAAATTTTCGAGATTTTTTAGTTTTAATAAAGAAGGATGACGTCGTACGATAATTTTATCTGAACCAAACAATTCAATTTCAAATCCCAGCCGGGCAAATAGATCCTTATTGGTCTGCCAAGCGATTATTTCTTGCGGATTTAATGATAAATTAATGGGAACTAATAAAGATTGCATTGCTAGGCCCACCTCTGTCAACTGCTTTTTCATTTTCTCATAAAGTATGCGTTCATGCGCTGCGTGCATATCAACAATAACAAGACCTTTTTCGTTTTGCGACAAAATATAAATCCCCTGCAGTTGAGCAAGCGCATGACCTAATGGATGTTTATGAACGATTGTTTGTGTGTAAGGAGCAGGCTGTTCCTGAATTAAGGATAAATTCCCTTGACCCTCGATAAGTGGTGTAGGAACAAAATTCGTTATTGGGTTATATTCAGCAGTCGATTGAGGTAAGGGGTGAGCGATACCTGGTTTCGCTTGGGCTAACGCGGTTTTAACCGGATGAATTAAAAAATTCCGTACCCACTGCGGATCTCGGAATCGGACTTCATGCTTTGTCGGATGAACATTAATATCAACAAAAGCAGGATCAATTTCTAAATAGAGCACATAAGCCGGGTGTCGGCCGTGAAATAAAACGTCGTGATAAGCCTGACGAAGCGTTTGAGCGATTAATTTGTCGCGAACAAAACGACCATTAACATAAATGTATTGTAAATCAGGCTGACTGCGCGTATAAGCTGCCTCGGCGATGTACCCATTTAGTGTTAATCCTGATTGAGAAAATTCAATGGTAAGTGCTGATTGCATAAAAACATCGCCCAATATACTTCTAATACGATTTTCTTGCCCGTTTATTGTAGTGGCTGATTTGAAATGAATTATTTCTTTTTCACTATGATGAAGTAAAAATTCAGTAGTAAAATGACTCAGGGCTAAGCGTTCAATGATCCTCCGGATGTGCTGAAATTCAGTGGCTGGCGAACGTAAAAATTTACGCCGAGCCGGTGTATTATAAAGCAAATCTTGGACGTCGATAGTTGTTCCCTGGGGATGCGCCGCTGGGACCGGTGTCATGGTTTTATGAGAAATATTGCTGATTCGATAACCCATCTCAGTATTTTTTTGACGTGAGGTCAACGTCAAACGAGAAACGGCTGAAATACTAGCCAGCGCTTCACCACGAAAACCAAGCGTAGTGATGTCCTGTAAATCATCAATTTTTGCAATTTTACTCGTGGCATGGCGCTCGAGCGCCAATACTAAATCCTCAAGATGGATGCCGTCCCCGTCATCTTGAATCCGAATTTGTTTGGCGCCTCCCTGTAAAATATCAACGCGAATACAACTCGCATGAGCATCGATACTATTTTCGATGAGCTCTTTTACTACCGAAGCAGGTCGTTCAACTACTTCTCCCGCGGCAATTTGATTCGCAGTTTGATCATTTAATCGACGGATATACATCATCCTTCAAGCCTAGTCGATCTTTCCTAAATCTTCTAGTGCCTATCATGGGGCACTAGTGCTTCACTTACGCCGCCCAACGTTTGAGAACTTTAATCAGATCATCTTGCATAATTGGCTTTGACATCACTTCGTCCATTCCTACATCAAAACAACGTTTACGGTCCTGTACAAAAACATGAGCGGTCATCGCGACAATAGGAACGCGTTGATCGGGTGTTTCATTATGACGAATACATTGAGTGGTCTCAAAACCATCCATGTCGGGTAACCGATGTCCATAAAAACCATGTCGTATTGTTTTTTCATTTTTTCAATAGCATCTTTCCCACAGCCAGCGATATCCACTTGACAGCCCACTTGCTCAAGCATGATTTTTAAAATTCTCTGGTTAACTAAATTATCTTCAACCAGCAACACATTCATATTAAAACGAGAATCGGACTCGCGGTCATAAGTAGAATTACTAACGGCTTGTTTCTCAAGCAAATCGCGCACGGGTAAAGCTGGGTTTGAGTCGGCTTGTAATCGAAATGGCATAATGCAGGTAAATTAGGAACCCATGCCAGGTTCGCTGGTTACGGAAATAGTAGAGCGTTCGATAGTAAATTTACTAATACTTGCCTGATTCGTTTTGCATCGCCCATCACTTTGCTTGGAATATTTTCCAGATAATCAAATTTCAATTGGATTCCTTTTTCATGAGCTAACAATAACATGTCTCCTTTAATTTTCATCACCAGCTCATGCAAATCAATCGTTTCTTCTGTAAAGGAGAGCTTACCGGCTTCAAGCTTTGCAAAATCAAGAAGGTCATTTAGTAGCGCCAATAAATTTTAGCCTGCTTGCGAAATGAGATCAATTTGCCCTTGTTGTTCATCCGACAAATTATGTGTTTTTAAAATTTGAGACATGCCAAGGATAGCCTTCAAGAGGGTTCGCAATTCGTGGCTCATCATCGCCAGAAAATCAGATTTAATGCGGTTAGCTTGCTCAGCAAATTCTTTAGCCTTCCACAGTTCTTTTTCGCGCAGTGCATCATCGGTAACGTCTTCGGCTATGCCTGCAAAACCCACTAATTTTCCGTTTTCCATAATGGGGAAATAGGTATCCTTGATCCACCGAATTTCTCCATCGGGGCGGTGAATTCGGAAGCGGAATTCATATTTAGAATCAGGCGTTCGTTGATTGGCCGCCGTTTCATAAAAACTCACGTCCACTTTGCCATTACTGATATCTTCAGGCAAAACGTAATCTATCCATGACTTCGGATTCTGGTATAGACTTTCACAACTCACACCCCATATTTTTTCGTAAGTTGGACTAATATAAATTTGTTTATCCCCTCGACTTCCTTTTACCCAAAAAACGTCCGGCACTCTTTCAACAAAATGACGAAAGTAAAGGCATTGGTCGTTCTCATAAACGGGATAACAAGTTTCGTTGATCCAGTGCATTTCGCTATACGCATCAATAATTCGGTAACCAACCGTGTAAAGCAGCCCCTTTTTTATTTTTAACTTGCCATTCCATTATCAGGTATCGGAGTCGATCTCGATCTTCAATAATCAACGCATTCATCCATTTGTTCGGATTAGCGTAAAGTGTTTGGCGTGAAATACCGAAAATGCTTTCAAAAGCTGCGCTGACGTAGGCGTGAGTATAAAAATCAAGGGAACGAATCCAGAAGATGTCCTGGCTAGCTTCAGCTAGATTGAGAAAGATAGAACCTAATTTTTTGAGCATCGGTTTGTGAATCCTTGTTATTGAAACTTCCATACAAACCTCTAGGCTTTTAATTTCGCAATTTTGTTTACCCATCCTGAGCTTGGAGGATATGGAAATAGTATCACCTTTTTTAATGTCGGTCCCACTTTACTTTTTGAGCTAACCACGTGCCACGCGGGGGACTACAAATAAAATAAGCGTAAATACCTTGCATTAAAGCTGAAGCAATATGTTGTTGGTCAATAGGATTTAGTAATTTACGCTCTTCGTAAAGGTTAGAAATAAAACCCGTTTCCACCAAAAGTGAAGGAATATCCGGAGATTTTAAAACGACAAAAGCTGCTTGTTCAACACGACTATGATGCAGTCGGCCAATATTTTTAAGCGCACGAATGATTCTTTGTCCTATATGGAGACTATCGCGAATAGTAGCTGTCTGCGATAAATTAATTAATACCGATTTGAGTAAATTATTTTTATCCGCTAAATCGACGCCGCCCATCAATTCGGATTCATTTTCTTTGGTGGCGAGCCAACGAGCGGCTTCGCTAGTAGCGCCGCGTTGAGAGAGCGCGAATACTGAAGCACCATGTGAACAATGGTTTTTATAAGCATCCGCATGAATCGCAATAAACATGTCCGCCCGATAACGTCTCGCAATGGCCGAACGTTGACGTAAGGTTAAATAATAATCTCCCTTTCGAGTTAAATAGGCTTTAAACCCCGACTGGCGATTAATATCGCGTTGTAAGTACCGTGAAATTCTCAATACAATATCTTTTTCGCAAGCGCCCGCCGGGCCTGTTGCGCCTGGATCGCGTCCGCCGTGGCCCGGATCAATCACCACAATAATATCGCGCGCTCGAGAGGGTTGTGGTGACCTAATGGGCGAGGCAATTATATTTTTTATTTTTATAATTTCGGATTTTTCTTTAATTTTATTAGAAAAACTAATCAGATCGATTAATAAACGAAAATGGGGGTTTTGGTGATTTGGGCTCAAGGAAACTGCGTGAATTTTAACGGGAGATTTTAAATCGAAAACAATTCGTAAGATGTGGTTTCTGTGATAACCGGTTCTAATCGACTTAATTAACGTTCCAGATAAATTTTTCTTTAAAGTACGAATAGAGTGAGCTTGTTGAATGTCAAGAACTAGCCGCTCTGGTTTGGTTAATTCAAAATAATGAAAATGAATTATGGACGATGAATCAAAGATTAAATGACAATCTGAAGCATGAGGATAAACGTATAATTCAACGATTTTATTGGTATTTGCAAAAGAACTTAAAGTCCAAAATGAAAGTAGGAAAATAACAATCCGCGATTTTCGCATAGCATTAACATTAAAAAATGCTTATAGGTATTTAGTAATAGTTCAGTACCCCGTATGAAGCGCAGTGAAATACGGGGATGATAGACGAGATCATTATTTTCCCGTATTCTGCTTTGGTCTATACGTATATGGCCCCAGGGTTGTTGTCAACAATCAGTTTTGACGAAAAGAACGTATATGCGGCTTCACCGAGCCACCGCATGAATTAGCCTCAT